>JAGBFY010000168.1 GCA_017936245.1 Kiritimatiellia bacterium | reverse complement strand
GTAATGAACTGAACCCCGAAAAACGGACATTGAAGAAAAACGCCTCCTGTCGTAGGATAAAAGCGACAGGAGGTGTATTAAGTATGAGCAAAAGAAAATAGACGAACATAAAGAGATTATTCTGCGAATGGTATCAGACGGTAGAACGCAAAAATCTATTGCAGAAGAATTGGGTCTAGAACCTAAACGGATCAAAAACTTCATGTATCGCTAACGCCGCTTGAAAAACAACGTCAGTTCGCGTAATTCTTAGCATTCCGGCGATAGGACGTTTTATTCCTGTCCAATGTCGGGGTTCAGTTCAATGGAGTCTGCGACTTTTACCCGGGAATGCTGGTGAAAGTCTGTTTTCCGACTATGCGCCGCAGCATACGGATCTAGGGCATGGTGGGGAGGCTGATGACCTCGCGTTGGGTGGGGAAAAGGTGTGTGGTCTGTTCCCGCATCAGATTTTGTGCGCTGAGAATCCATTGGGTCTGATCCCATGCGGTATTGATGCTGCCGGGGGTAATCTCCTTCGGCGACCCCTTACCCTAGAGAGTAGCGCCGTAGTTCTTTCGGCAGCGGACGAAGTAGGGCGTTTTTTGATCCGGCGCACGTTGAATAGAAGCTTTATCTGCCGTATCTGCGATCATGGTTAGGAAGTTTTCGCCGCTTTCACAGGGGAGACCGGCCAGATAGAATAAGTGCGCCATGCCGAGAGCTCAAGTATGAAGGCTTCGAGGGAGAAACGGCTAGCCAGTCGGTCTTCGCCCTATGTCCATGCCTGAGGAACGTTATTGTAACCACAGGCGATGACGCGGTCAAGGAATTCCTTCGCAGTCCGCCGATGATCTGTTTGCCTCTGCTGTCGTAGTAAGGCTCCAGCCAGTGGATGCGTCCGAGCGTTGCTATGCCGCCCAAGAGAATCTGTTTTTCAATTAAGAGCGTGCGCTTTCCCTGACGCGCTGCGGCGATGGCGGCGCAGATGCGCGCACAGCCGCCGACGACCACGAGAACATCATAGTGTTTCTCCTTTATTTCTCCTTGCATCACAAAAGCTCACGGGGTGTGCAGCGTGCCGTCGGGTAGGCGCATTTCTGTCCACTGGGTAATCTTTTCGTGCGGCGGGTACTTCGCAGCTTCCTTTTCGTCAAAGGATACGCCGTGTCCGGGAGCGTCGTTCAGCCACAATGCCCCGTCTTGGTATACGGGCGCGCCGGGGAAGATGCCTGCCGTCGCTGGGCCATAGCCATAATACTCCTGGATACCGAAATTCGGGCTGGCGAAGTCAAGGTGTGTCTGCACAGCCATGGCAATCGGCGTCATATCCAGCGAACCATGCCATGCTGTGCGCACGCCGTAAAGCTCGGCTAGAGCAGCAACCTTTCTGGCGGGCGTTAGTCCGCCGATGGCGCTTAAGTGGCAGCGGATGAAATCCACCCAGCGCTTTTCAATCACCTGTCGGTATTCATGTAGGCTTGTGAAAAGTTCGCCCATGCCGATGGGTGTTGTGCAGCTGCTCCGGATGCGCTCAAGCCATGCGATATGCTCCGGGGCAACGGGATCTTCCATGAAATAGAGATTCAGCGATTCCAATGCTTTGGCAAGCGACACGGCTTCCGTGGGATCGAGCCGCTCATGTGTATCGGTCATCAGTTCCACCCGGTCGCCATAATGCGCGCGCAGGGAGGAAAGCAGATCGATGATGTGCTTCGTATGGGACTTGGGATCATACGTCTTTATGCCGTTGGCCAGACAAAGATAACCGGGGTCGATGTCGCTCGGTGCGTCATAGCCGGTGTATGCTACGCGAAGGTATTTACATCCGGTTTCAAGCGTTTTTTCTGCCAGCTCAAACACCTTTTCCTTATCGGTACCGTTACAGTGGCGGTATACGTTGACGCGTTCGCGGCACTTGCCGCCTAGCAGGTCGTAAAGCGGCATATTGGCCATCTTGGCTTTAATATCCCACAAAGCCATATCAATGCCGGAAGCAGCGTTGTTGATCAGAGGACCATTGCGCCAGTAGCTGTTGACGGTCATCAGTCGCCAAAGATCCTCTATCCGTGAGACATCTCTGCCAATAAGAAGTGGAGCAAGGCAATCCTCAATGATCTGTTTCACGGCGTATGCGCGATAAGCAAGCGTGGCGCAGCCAAGACCATACAGCCCCGGC
>JAGBFY010000167.1 GCA_017936245.1 Kiritimatiellia bacterium | reverse complement strand
CGTATGGATAGAGAGGGAGCGGCGCTATTGTCGAGAAGCCGCTCTGCTCGCCATTGAACGCCGCCGCACCTTCACCCGAAGGCTTGACCCCGTTTCCTGTCAGCGTATTGCCGTTCCCTGACTTGTCTTTAAACAGGGATGACGCGTTAAACGGCCAATAGGCAATCAGATTTTGCATGTTCCCGGTGCGGGTTTTTAGAAATTGCCCCGGGAGGAGAGCCTGTGCCGTGATTCGCACATCATCAATGTCGGCATCAAGATAGAAACTTACGCCGTTGCGGGAACCGATCCATAAAATTTCATTTTCCAAATACTCCCCGACTGCGGTTGAACTACCGCGAACTGCCGATTGTTTCACTCCGTCAAGATAGAAGCTGATATCTCCTGCAGCCGAATTTTTGACAAGAGCAATATGATGCCACCCGCAATTTATGGAATTGATCGGTGAATTGTATGCCTTATACCCATCGTTAAACCTGAAGTTCCCCGATACCGCCCCTGCACCCATCTCGCCTGTATTTACGTGAAAGCATTGCGCCTTTGTATAGTAATTGGCGGAGTGCTCCATGACGATCCCCGTTTTATCCAATGCGCCCCTGTGCAGTCGCACAAAACATTCCACCGTCACGTCAATCATATCCGACAAATTGAGCGAATTGAGTGTACGCATATCGCTGGAAGAACCGTTGAACGAGGCGAAATCTTCTTTGAAGCTGACCCCGTGCGTACATTGAAGCGCGTTGCCGTTGCCGCTCGCATCGACAAGAGGGTTTTCCGTATCGAATTTCCAGTAGGCCCGAATATGATTGACGCCCTCGGTGCGCTTGGTCATGACGTCATCGACATTCCCTTTGAATTGCGCTGCAATGCTGTTTGCGGACAAGGGCAGTGTCTGCAACCCAAGCGCAACACATGTCACGGACATTATACTCGTTGTTACTTTCATTTCAGGCTCCTTTCTGGCGAAATGGTTCATCTTTGGGTATGGCATTTTTTTCTGTCTGTCGAACGCCGACAATAATATCATATCCAACTGAGGATTATATATCATAACGAGAAAGAAACATATATCATAACCGGCAACATGTCATTAAGCTATTGACTTTAGAATCAGGATTGGATACTATCTTGCGGATATGTACAGTTATTTATCAGCAAAAAGGAAGATGCCGACCGTTCTGATGGCACTTCCATTCGCCTTTCAAGACGGGCGTGACTGTTATACGGGAATACTGCAATACTTATCCGAGCGTAAATACGCATGGAATACCATACTTGTCAGAGAAAGTATGACGCGTCCGCTTCTTGGCCGTTTCCTCAAATGCGGCATCGATGGAATAATATCCAATGCGCATCAGATAGAAAATCGACTTTTCCGCATCATCCCTCGCGATATGCCTTGCGTGATCATCGACGCACCTAATCCCCAGCTTCTTTCAAAACACAGTAAAATAGCTTTCGTGGACATTGATTCCGAAGCGATCGGACGCATCGGCGCTGAATACCTTGCCGCCAATGCCAACTACGGCTCGTTCGGGATTGTCGGATATGAATCAAGCGTCAGGTGGTCGGAATGTCGCATTGAAAGTTTCTCCGGTACACTCCGTTCCATGGGATACAAAGCTTCTGTGCTGCGTGTTCCCCGGACGAATCTGTATGACGATAGCGTATATGCCGCGATACGGAGATGGGCAACGAAGCTTCATCGCCCGACAGCCATAATGGCCGTCTGCGACGAACTGGCAAGACAGGTTATAAACGTATTTGCGGCAGGCGGGGTCCTGATACCGCAGGATGTCTCGGTAATGGGAGTGGACAACGAATCCATCCTTTGCACGCACATGAAGCCGACACTCTCCAGCATCCATCCAGACTTCGTGAAGTCCGGATACACGGCGGCAGAGTGCATGGCCCGGATTCTTCAGAGTGAAGCTTCATGCAACCTGTACATGAAATGCCCTATCAAATGCATCGTAAGCCGCGAATCGACCGCTCCAACCAGCGCAGCGGGGCAGCTGATCATCAAGGCGAAAGAATTCATACGCGACCATGCCGAAGGTAATGTTCACGTGGCCGACGTGGCAGATCATCTCGGCATATCGCGACGTCTGTTAGATCTACGCTTCCGTGAGATAACAGGCAGAACCGTACTGGAAACAATATGCAAAGAGCAGCTTAACCGCGTGCAACATCTCTTGACGACTACCAACCTCTCCATAACCGAGATAAGCAGACAACTCGGCTTTCGTTCCGAGAACCACCTGAAACGAATCTTCAAGTCTACGTATGGAATGTCGATGCGCGACTTTCGATACGCTCGCTTAACCTAAAAACTGCAATGTTCCTTTAACTTCCAAAGAAATTTTGGAGCCAGGCCCCAAAATAACTAAAGAATAGGGTGGTAAAAGCGAATTTATTGTAATATAGTCGATTTTGGATCATTTTGTGGGGGACAAGTGAGATTACGGTTCGGACGAAATTTATGACCTTTCAAAAGCGGTCGAAAGTTTTTTTGGAAACTACGGGGACCCCTGAAAAGGGACCTTTGCGCCCCATGAAGTCGGAAGACGATGCAATGCCGCCGGTGAATATCCTCCAAATGGCATAGTGAATCTCGTCCAGACTTCTTGAACCTTTGTGGGAACATGCCCTTTGCCGGCCGGAACACGGACTTACAAAGGTCATATCACGGACGCGCGACGGACTTTACACGGGCGGCAAATAGACTCCTGACGGACTACACACGGGCGGTAAACGGACACACGACGGACAGGACACGGACAAGATACGGACAATCGACGGACGGCGGTCGCGGGGCGACCGCCCTACCACGGGCTTCTGACGGACTACACACGGGCGATTGACGGTCGGCGGAGTTGAGAGGGTCGCTTGTCGAGCGGGCGCGTCTGTGTTCGTCGGTTGTTCGTTCTGCGTTCGTTCGTCGTTCGGTCGCGTCCTGTGTGGCGTTCGTCTTGTGTTGGTTCGTGTGGCGTTCGTGCGCGGCGGCTCACAGGGTGAAGCGGCCGATTGTGGACGTCGGCGCGTCCACAATCGGCCATGGGAATGGTCGCTTCGCGACACGCGGCGGACTCTCCACGGGCCAGCGACGGACTTCTGACGGGCGGCGGACGG
>JAGBFY010000166.1 GCA_017936245.1 Kiritimatiellia bacterium | reverse complement strand
CTATATTAGAAAGGATACCGGCAAACACAATCACATAAGGCAGAAGCTTCTGGTTGATACGTCCGCCGGCAAGTTTGAGAAGAACGGAAAACATTCCGCTCGCCTCCGCCACACCAAGACCGAGCATCGCCACAATGAGAATCCCCACAAGTCCGTTTGCGAACGCAAGCCAGTTGGTCACGATGGCATTATTGAAAATCCACTGCACATTCGCTATTTCGGCCATGTTACGGATATGCCGTACCGTCTCGACGGATTCCCCACTCGCGCCGTCCACACTCGGAAGCGAAAAAGACATCCCTCCAGCAAATACTGTCGCCACGAACAGGACTGCATACATAAGCAGAAAAAGAATAACAGGATCTGGAATTTTGGATGCTATTCTCTCAAAAAAACTTTTCTTTTCTGTATTTTTCATACACTACCATCCCTACAAACGGAACAGATTCCTTTCTCTAACTGCTTTTGATAATATCACAACTGGACATTTCAAGTCAATCCATCAACCGCCTCGACCGAAGAACTTGCGGACAAACTGGTCATCGGACGAGTCGCGCAGTTCGGCGGGCGTACCAATGGCGATCATTCCGCGGCGAGCCTTGTCGAACATCGCGCAGCGGTCCGCTATCTTGAAGATGCTCGGCAGTTCATGGGTCACCACGACAAACGTCGTGCCACGATCCTTGCGTATCTGAAGAATCAAATCGTCCAATGCGCTGGATGTGATAGGATCAAGCCCTGCGCTCGGCTCGTCGAGGAATATGATCTCAGGCTCGAGAGCAAGCGCACGGGCAATGGCGACGCGCTTCTTCATGCCTCCTGATATCTCAGACGGCATCTTCGATTCCGCATCGGCAAGTCCCACCTGTGCAAGAAGCTCACGCGCCTTATCCATACGCTCCTTCTTTCTGAGACGAGTGAACTCCTCTAGCGGAAGCATCACATTCTGAAGACATGTCATGCTTCCGAAAAGCGCACCGCTCTGGTACATGACGCCTATCTTGCGGAGGATGCGGTCGCGGTTCTTGCGGTTCATCTCCATTCCCAGGACGCGCAGAACGCCACCCTGGACGGTGTTGAGACCTATCATGTGCCGCATGATCGTGGACTTTCCGCATCCGGAACCGCCAAGCAGCACGAAAATTTCGCCACGCCTGATGGAGAAACTCACGTCCTCAAGTATCTTCACACCGGGATATCCGGCGTCCACATGCTCAAGTTCTATGACGTTCTCCATCTCCATCCACCTCATATCCCGAAGATGTAGCACACGACAGCCAGAAGACCGTCCGAAACCGCTATCGCCACAATGCCGCCGACCACGGCGTTCGTAGCAGCCACGCCGACACCGTCAGCCGTGTTCTTCGTGCGCATCCCGGCAGCACATCCGATGAAACCGACAAGCAGTCCAAACAGAACGCTCTTCGCCAGACCGAACACGATCATGAACAACGAGGACGACGAAATCACATGGCTCCAGAACACACTCGCGGGGATGTCCATTATCTGCAGCACAAGACATCCGCCGAGAAGTCCAGCGATCTCAGAGAATATCGTAAGCACAGGCATCACGAGAGCCGCCGCAACCATGCGCGGCAGGACCAGAAACCGTACAGGCGGCAGGCCCATCGTGGTGAGCGCGTCCAGTTCCTCATCCACCTTCATCGTGCCTATCTCGGCGGCGAACGCGCTTCCGGTCCTGCCCGCGAGAATGATCGCCGTCACGAGCGGTCCAAGCTCACGGAACAGTCCGATCGCGATCAGGTCGGCGACATACACCTCAACACCGAACATCTGGAGACTTGCGGCGGACTCGAAAGCGAGAATCAATCCAAGAAGCAGACCCACCAGCGTCGTTATCGGAAGGCCGTCAAAGCCCGCACGCTCAAATGCCAGCGCGCAGTCGCGAAAACGGAACTGGCGCGGCTTGAAGAGCATGATAAGACCACGCACCACGGTCTCGCCCAAAAAAGCGCAGTTGGCGCGGAAACCGCTCGCGTACTCGCATGCGATACGTCCGACATTATATGCTATTCCGCGTCCCAACCTTCCGCCTCCGTGCCATCAGCTGCTGATGAATCAAAGCTCCTCTATCGGAGTCTTGCGGCGCGAACCTGGAATATCGGCGACAAAACGCGGCAAGGCAAGTCCGCCGATGCGATCGGCGCACTCGGCGGCGATCTCCTTCGCCCGCTCCAGCGGCACACGGAAATGCGAAATTCCGGACACAGGATCGCACTGAAAAACATAGTACGGACGCACCCGTGCACGTTGAAGTGCACTGAACAGATCAAGCATCGCGTCGGCAGAATCGTTCACACCCGCCAATAGAACCGTCTGGCAGGACACGGGGATTCCCTCATCTACAAGCCTCGCGCATGCGGCGGCGGCTTCCGGCGTCATTTCACCCGCGCAGTTGAACTGGGTGTTAACCCAGACCTTGCCGCAACCCCTCAACCGTTTCGCCAGATCTTCGGTGATGCGTTCAGGATTGACGCATGGAGCACGCGTACAGAGACGAACCACGTCCACCTGCTCAAGAGAAGCGAACGCCTCGACGAAGCGCAGCACCTCATCATCCGGCAGCACGAGTGGATCGCCGCCGGAAAGAAGCACATCCCTCACAAGCGGTCGTGATTTCACGTAATCGAGACAGTCCTGAAGCTCTTCATCGGAACGGACAACATCAGCGGACTCGAGAATCCCCTTGCGTGTGCAGTGGCGGCAGTTCATGAAGCAGCTGTCGCTGGTCATCACGAGAACGCGGTCCTCGAACCTCTGCTTCAGTCCATGAACGCCGGAGGCCTCATCCGTCTCGCCGAATGGATCGGCTGAATACTCATCGTCCTCATCGAACTCACGAACATCCGGCTCCAACTGAAGACGGAACTGCTCACATTCTGCCGCAAGCTGCTCTGCATATCTGCAGGCGTGTCTCGGAAAGTTTATCATGGATAGTCCGCAGGAAGTGTCATGATCTCGCATCCGTCGTCGGTGATTGCGACGGTATGCTCCCAGTGGGCGGCGTACGAGCCGTCCTTGGTCCTGACGGTCCAGTCGTCACGGTCCACATACGTTTTAGCGCCAGCCTTCGTAAGCGTGATCATCGGCTCGATGGCGAGCGTCATGCCCGGCTTCAGGACAAGCTTCGTGCCGGGCTTGCCGTAGTTCGGAACCTGCGGATCTTCGTGCACGGTACGTCCGACGCCGTGTCCGATCCAGTCGCGCACGACCCCGAATCCGGCATCTTCCGCAACCTTCTGGATTGCATACCCCACATCGCCGAGATGCACCCCGGGGCCGCATGCGGCAATGCCGGCGGCAAGGCACTTTTGGGTCGTCTCCACCAAGCGCACAATCTCAGGATCCGACACGCCGACCATCACGGTGCGGCTTGTATCTCCATTGAAACCGTTCTTCCGCACGCCGACATCGCATTTCACGATATCGCCGGGCTGGATTATACGCTCACCGGGAATGCCGTGAATCACCTCGTCATTTACGCTCACGCAGAGATGACCGGGGAAACCCATGTAGCGGTAGAAGCTGGCCTTCACCTTGTTGTCGGCGCAATACTGCTTTACGATATCGTCCAACTCCCTTGTTCGCATACCGGGCATCACGGCGCGAGCGCAGAGGTCTCGAACCTCTGCGCTCATCCGGCAAGCCTCGCGCATGCGCGCCAGCTCGTCCTTGCTCTTGATGTCTACTTTCACATCGCAGCCTTGAACGCCTCTGCGTTCTTTTCAGGACCCTGATCGCCGTCAACGACACGAAGGAGACCCTTCTCCTTGTAGTAGGCGATCAGCGGTTCGGTCTGCTGATGGTAAACGACAAGACGATCCTTCACAGTCTCAGGATTGTCGTCCTTGCGGATGACGAGATCCGCGCCGCACTTGTCGCACTTTCCTTCGACTTTCGGAGGAAGCGCCTTCACATGGTATCCGGCCTTGCAGGCGGGGCATGTGCGGCGACCGGCAATGCGATCCTGAATCACGGAGTCGGGCACATCAATCAGCACCACGGAGCGGATCTCGGCACCGGTCTTCTCAAGAATGTCGGCCTGCGCCACATTGCGCGGGAAGCCGTCGAGAAGCATGGTGACGTCACCGGTGGACTCGGCGATGACATCCTTGATCATGGTGGCTATGAGCTCATCCGGGACGAGCTTTCCGGCTTCCATGAAGTCCTTGGCGGCCTTGCCCGCCTCGGTGCCTTTCGCAACGGCACCGCGCAGAAGGTCTCCGGAGGAGACATGCTTGAGATTGGCGTTCTCGGCTGCGAGCTTAGCCGCAACCGTACCCTTGCCCGAACCGGGCGCACCCAACAAAATAACTATATTCATAATGGAGCGTATTATAACACAATATCCATTGCAACTCAGGAGAAAATCATATTTTCTCGGTCTCGAGTTCGACAAAAATCTAACCGTTATTATTGTTCTGCACCGAGAGAACTGCCGTCTCGCCTTTGGTGTGGAGGAATGTGCAAACAACCATCCGCCGCCGTTCCTAATGCCCTGTGTGGGCGCATTCTTGCAAACGCCGCCGTCCCCATCATCCTGTGTGGGCGTATTCCTGCGTCCGCCCCATTGCCCAAAATGAGAATTCGATTCGGAACAATTCTCTCGCCTCCATTAATGTGGCAATGGAATGTTCTCACAATATATCATCGCCGGATTAATAATAGATCGGAGAAAGATGAGAATATGGTTTGGACTGATTCTCAAGATTACGGGGCGGACGAAATCTTATATACTGTCAGAACTGTGCTATTTGACAAACCCAATCGGTTAATGCGCGAAATTGCAATTCTTTTCGGGGTCTCTCCCCAGTTGTTCTCGGCCGCGCATAATCCAGCCGCACATTGCGGATTGTAACATTTTCGCAATCCCTGATGAGAAACGCAATCCCCTCCCCGCGCACTTCCTCAAGCCGCCCCTTCGCATCATACACAAAGTTGGTTTTCCCGACAATCGGATGTATCACCCTATGCGACGGACTCTGGTCATGATTCGAAATGTAGAAATAGTGCAGTTCTTCTTTTGCAAGAGAGACACCTGCAAGAACCAATGACACAGGGAAAATAAATTTATATATCCTCACAGTAATACCCCCGGACTGATTCTTAGATTTATACATCACTTTTCAAAGAGGCTTTCGATCTCTTCCAACGAGCGACCCTTGGTCTCAGGAATAAACAAAACCGTTATAAAATAGAAAATACCAGTAACCGCAGAACCGAAAAACACAGGTCCGTATCCCCAAGCATTGACCATCGGGAAAAATGTGGAAGCTAGCCCCCATGCGGTGAACTGATTAACAAAAAGAGCCGTCGCCATGCCATTTGCCCGGATCCGAGCGGGCATCAGTTCCGAAAGAACAAGCCACACGCAAACACCGGGACCAAGAGAGTAGAACGTCTGCATTGCCAGAAACGCCCCAAGCGTCAGAAAACCAGACAAAGGTGTAGCTTCAATCCAACCCTTCTCGATTGACAGAAAAAGAGTTCCTATCGCGAAAAGTCCGACCGTCAAACCGGCCGTGCCGACTTTCAAAAGCCATATGCGCCCTTTTCTGTCCACAAGCACGACCGCAACAACCGTCATAAGAAGATTGACAACCTTAAGCGCGAGATCTCCTACATTGCCCAGCGTACCAGATAGGCCCGCCTTCTGAAACAATGTCACGGCATAGGCGATGATTGACCCCATACCTATCGTTTTGTTGAATGTAAGCACAAGTACCGCCAGAATGAATGGAATCACGTACTTGCGCCTCAAAAGAGCGCCGCCGTCCGATGACGAGACAGAACCCACCTCGCCCTTCCTTGATACACCTCGCATCTTCAACCACACTGGTGACTCCTTGAGAAACAAAGACGCCACGAAAAGCACCGCAACCGGTATCGTGCTCCACCAGAAATTCACGCGCCACGCAATCGCCTTGGCTTCATCGGATACCACATCCGCCGCTGCATCGGCCGCACCGTAGATCGCCGATATTATTATCCCTGCCAAAGCCGCTGACACAAGACCGATTCCAAGCAGAAGCTGGAATATGCCAGTGCCGCGCCCTCTGATTTCAGGCGGCAGGGATTCAGCTAGATACATCGGCATCACAACAGCCATGTACCCGGCACTCATTCCCTGCAAAACGCGCCCTGCAAGTATAATCGCCAATGACTCTCCCGAGAAGCAAACTACCGGAACCGCAATCAGAAACAATACAGATGCGCTTGATATCATCTTCTTACGTCCGAACCGATCACACAATATGCCAGCGGTCGCAGACGCAAGAATTCCACCAAACATTACCGCGCCAACAATCCAGCTCACTTCAGCGTCAGTATATATCTTCAAGGCCTTTATATACGGCATGGACACGGCTATCACGCCGAAATCTATCCCGTACAGCAACCCACCCAATCCGCCTACCGCAAGAAGAAACCAACCACCGAATCTGCCTGTCATGAATACATTCCGCCTATTGTTTTGCAAGATTCGAACAGATCTTACGAAGCTTCTCTACTGAATGGGAAAAGAAATTCTTCTCAAAGTCGCAGGAGAACGCCGCCACGTGCGGAGTGACGATGCATTTCGGATGCTGCAGGAGACGGCTGTTGACGTCCGGCGGCTCTTCGCACATGACATCGATCGCCGCACCTCCGATCGTCCCTGCATCCAAAGCATCTGCAAGCGCATTCTCGTCCACAACCGGTCCGCGACTTGTATTCACGAGAATGGCATTCTTCTTCATGAGAGAAAGCCTGCGCGCATTGATGAGCCCCTTCGTGTCAGGAGTAAGCGGACAGTGCACCGAAACAAAATCACTGACCGCCAGCAATTCATCAAGATCAACGGAATCGGACTGGAACGGATCATGGTGAATCACCTTCATCCCGAATCCGCTCACCATCTTCTCAACGAGACGTGCAATACATCCGTATCCGATGAGACCGAGTGTACGTCCCGAAAGATGCCAATCCATCCCTTCAACCTTACCC
>JAGBFY010000165.1 GCA_017936245.1 Kiritimatiellia bacterium | reverse complement strand
GAGGCGATGGGCGAGGTGCTGAAGGCGCGCGAGGCGGAAAAGGAAGAGGGGCGGTCTGGACGCGACGCAGCGCCTGTCCGCTCAAAGGCGGATCCGAAGCTGGTCATGCCTGGCAAGGTCGAACTTGGACTTGCAAGGGGAAGCGAGAGGACGGCGAAGAGGATACTCGAGCTGCTTGCCGGCGGATCCATGCGGCCGTCTGCGCTAAGGGAGGCGGTCGGCATCAAGAGCCGGATCCATTTCTCAAGATACTACATGACGCCGTTGATCGAGAAAGGACTTGTCGCAAGAACCGATCCCGAAAATCCGATGTCGCCTAGGCAGGAGTACAAGCTAGCATGAGTTACTGTATTAATAGAGCTGTATCAATAAGCTGACCCTTTTGCTTCCCGTTTCCGACTTTAAACTCTAAACTTTAAACTTTGAACTTTATTCCCATGTGGCGAAGTTGAGGCCGACATTGCGCTCGGGCGCGATTGTCTTCACCCAGCCCGGCTTGTTGGATGGAAGCGCGCCCGGAACGTCGTCCGATTCCTTGCCGAACATCGGCCGGACAGATGTCGTAACAACAATCTCCAGCTTCGCCTTCTTGCCGCGCAGGTCTGCGGGAACCGGGTAGCGCCACGGTGCGAAAAGACGTGTCCCGAGGTCGCGTCCGTCAAGCTTGACTGTAGCCGCTGCGCGGCCAGTGCCGAGGATAAGCGACTCCGCGCTGGCTGGAACCTCCACCTCCGCCGAATACGTCACCTTGCCGGCGAAGTCGGCAAGCGAGAAGTCGCTGAGCGGCCCGAGACCGATCTTCTTCGGCACCTCCGTCAGCGTGCCGGGTTCACGCACGGCGAATTCTCCTTCCATCCAGAGTAGCGGCAGAAAGAGCCCGCGGTCCTCGCGTCCTTCGCCAGTGAATGTATGCTCGCCCGCGGCAAGCTCCATCGGCTCTGTTTCGAGATAGTCGCAGTCGTAGCCGAACCCGAGGAACGTGCAGGGCTTCGTCCCGACGAGCTCCTTGCCGTCCATAGTAACCTTCGCGGCGGCCGCGGGAATCGCGCAGGTTGCGAAACGCACCTTCGCGGGCTTCTCGAGGACGATCTTCGCTGTGCCGTTGGCGAGGAAGCGGATGCGGCGTCGGTTGGGACGGTCGAGCGAAAGTGCCCATTCATCTGCTGCTGGACGGTAGATCCACGTGCGGCGTCCGGCCAGGGTGAACGGAATCTCCGCCTTGCCGTTCTTGAGTACGAGCGCACGGTCTTCGTCGAGCAGGTTGAGTATTGCGATCGTCCCGTCCTTGTAGCGGCGCGAGACGACGTTGCGCGCAATCGCGCCGCCTTCGTAGGCGAATGGCGTTCCGGCGCACTTGTCCGCGACGAACTTTGCGGCTTCTTCAGTTGAGCCGAAGCGCGTGCCGTCGTTCGCGAAGATGGTCGCTCCGTCGAAGTCAAGGACGATGCGCTCCTGGCACTTCTCGTCTTCCTCGACGAGATTCACTCCGAACTGACGCGTCTCGAGCTCGCGCAGGAGCTCTACGAGCGGCATCTGGTCCTTTGCATGCGTCATCGCCTGGCGGCCAGCTTCCGTCTCGCGATAGCGGACAGCGACGTCGTACGCGAAGGGCCTGCGGGCGAACTCGGCCGCTTCGCGCGCTGCGACGTGGAACCCGGCCTGGTCGAAGAACCACGGCTGGACGGGCGACTGGAACGTCACGTAATGCGGCTTCTCGACGAACCCGCGCGCCGTCTGGTGGTGGAGCGAGAAGAAGTACGTGTCGACTTTGTGCATCGCGGCGAACCAGATCATCTGGAGCATCTTGTCGAACGCAAGGTCGCTGGGACCGAGGGCGAATAGCTCCGCGGCGCCGCCTTTCCCGCGACGCTCGATGGCGTGCTGGCCCGAGGCGAACGTGAGCCACTCGGCCTTTTCGAACGTAGTGCGAGTGTAAATCTCGTCGACGGCCGGATAGGAAAGTCCTTTTAGCACATGCAGCGTGAGACCGTTGCTGATCGCAGCTGAAAGGGGATTGGACTCGCGCATGAGGTGTCCCGTGGAGACTATTGCGAGCTTGTCGCACCATGCGGTGATCGGGTCCATGTATGCGCGGCGGAATGCATGTCCCATAACGGCGGTGTAGTCCTTCCAGAAGGCGTCCTTCGCCTTGTCGCGGCAGAACGCCTCCACGTCGGCGCGGAAGTCGCGTCCCGTTTCGGAGCGGTAGTCCTTCTCGAGGTCGGGGTACCAGCGGAAGCTCGTTGCAAACCCCTTGTCCGGCTGAGCCATCCACTGCTCGGAGCCGGGCTCGTCGGAGAAGATTCCGCGGATGGTCGTGCCGAAGTAGCGGCGGAAGCGCTTTTCGTAGACTTCGTGTGTCAGTTCGCGGAAGCGGTTCATCGCCGCTACGTTGAACACGTTGGGAGAGGTCGCAGGAGCCCTGAAGTAGCGCCAGTCGAAAGAGCCGTCGCCCTTGGCGTAGAGCGCGCAGGTCGTGTTTCTGAACTCGGGATGGCCTTCAGCCACCTTTCCCTTGCAGCTGCCGCTCGGCCAGTTGAATTCGTCGTAGAGCCAGATGTGCATGCCGAGGCGTTCGGCGTGCTTGAGGTACTGACCCACGAGCGCGAGCCACTCCTCGCCCATGTACTCGTATTCGAGCCCGCTTCGCGGATAGACCATGAACTCTGAGAACCCTGCCTTTTTGATGTCTTCGAGCGTGCGGACTACGTCCGCCTCGGTCGGGCGGCCCGACTGCGCGCCGAACGGCACGAGCGGGGAACGGGGAGATGCACCCAGGGCAAGGGCCGAAGCGGCCATCGAGAGGGCGGCTGCGAATGCGAGTGTGTTTTTCATGTTACGAATTATACCATTTCATAGGGTCCAAGTGCAACAGTTGAGGCGATAGGAGTTCCGCTTGATGCCAGCATCAGGCTCGTTCAAGTGGGTGTTTCAGGATTAAAAATAGGTGCTTGCGTTAGCGGACGGTATTTGGTACAATATGCGAACATTTTTTTGAGAAGGAGAAGAAATCATGAGTCAGCATCGCAGTCTTAGAGGTTCCAGCAAGATCACGTCGAAGCGCAACGTTCTGAAGCGTTTCGAGCGTGTCAATCTGCTTCAGAAGCGTGGCGAGTGGAAGGAAGACAGCCGCGGCCTCGGTCTCAAGAAGACCAAGCCTGAAGCATAAGACGTATTCCAGTACGCCTTGGATACGGGAGTTTCCGCCTTGTAGGGTGGAGACTCCTTTGCTTTTTATGTACCGGTCCATTATTGCCACATCAAGATACTGCGGTTTAGAAATGTGGCAAACTCCTTTCGTTAACAGGCTTTGCATAAAAGCATTTTCCTGCAATGGGGGTAGTTTAGGTATTTGGCTAAGCGCGTAAAATTGACCCGGGAAATGGTCATGTGGTATACTGCTCCTGACTTTTAAGGAAAATTGCAATATACTGAAATGAACCGCATATTGAAGAATACGTTTACCGTCGGGGCGTTCACCGCGCTGTCGAGGGTTCTGGGGTTGGTCCGTGAGATGCTCCAGAGCCGCTTCATCGGCGCTGGCGTGGAACAGAGCGCGTTCACGCTTGCGTTCGCTCTTCCAAATATGGCGCGTAAGCTTTTCGGAGAAGGGGCTCTGACCGCCGCATTCGTTCCTGTATTCAAGGGTGAAGTCGAGGCGCAGGCGATGGATAGCGCCCGTCGCCTTGCCAGATCAGTAATGACGATGGCGATGCTGATGCTGGTGTCGATTGTCGCGATCGTCTTGCTAGGGTTGGAGACGGTCGTCCATTTTAGGTTTGATTTTGAACTTTCGGATCGGGCGTTGCTCACCATCCGCCTTGTAAAGACGCTCATTCCGTATATGATCTTCATATGCGGGGCGGCGTTTGGCATGGGCGTCTTGAATGCTATGGGGCGCTTCAAGGCGTCAAGTGCGATGCCGTGCCTCCTAAATGTGTTCTGGATAGGGATCCTTCTTTGGATATGCTTCCATCCCGAACTGAAGCTCGATCAGCGAATCCACCGAGTTGCGATGGCAATCCTCGTGGCAGGTGCGTTTCAGATGGCGTTCATGCTGTGGCGCATGCACTGTGCCGGGATTACGCCAGGGATTTCATTCAAAGGATGGAAGGATGAAAAGGTCCGTCTTGTATGGAGAAATACGGCAATTGCAGCGATGGGAGCAGGGGCGGTTCAGATAAACTACATGCTTGATCAGGTGCTTGGACAGCTCGCCGCGCCTTGGGCGGCAGGCGTTATCGGATATGCAGAGCGTCTCATGGATCTGCCGCTAGGGGTGATCGGTGTCGCGTTCGGGACGGTTCTTTTGCCGACTTTCGCAGGTTTCTTCTCCAAAGGCGACGTGGAGGGGGCAAGGGAGGCGTTTGTATCGTCGTCGAAGCAGATGCTTTTCGTTATGGTGCCAGCTGCCGTTGGACTTGGCGTGTTGGCATCTGAGGTAACGGCGGTGATCTATCGCGGCGGCGCATTTGACGATGTTGCGGTGATGCGCGTATCGCGCGCGGTTGCCGTATATGCCGTCGGGCTTGGCTTCTTCGGACTCCAGAAGTCTCTCGTACCATGGTTTCAGGCGCAGAACGATATGAAGACTCCTCTCAGGGTGTCGGTTTGGACAGTCTGCATGAACGCCTCGCTGAACATCCTGGCGGTGTTTGGCCTGCCGGTCGAGTGGCGTCATGTGGGGCTTGCTGCATCTACGGTGATGTGCTCGGCATGCGGAGTCGCGTTTCTTGCAGTAGCGGCGCATCGCAGGAACGGTTCGCTAGGTATGAGGAGGCTGGTCATTCCGGTAGTGAAGATGCTGGCAGGATCGGCGGTCATGACTGTCGCAATCTTTGTAGTGAAGCGTTTCGTGGTCCTGTCGCCAGTGATTTTTCTTGCCGTTGCGATAGCTGTTGGAGGCACTGCCTATTTTGTGTCAATGGCGGCAATGGGCATGAAAGGCATCCGCCGCAAGCTGTGATTTCTAAATTGCCGCATAGATTGTCTGTATGGGCGAGATATGGTATAATTTGCGGTTCAAAAGGTTGAGAACATGGAAATAAAAGCCAACAGAAGAGACTTTCTTAAGGGTGCCACGATTGCTGCGAGCTTCCTGCCGAGCTTCAGCATCCTCGGTGACGACAAGAGCAAGCTGCCGGAGGATAAGCGTCCCATCGGACCGGACGATGCTACGATCAACGTTGCGATGATCGGCTGGGGTGCTGAAGGGCGTGTGCTTTCCGCCTCGCTCGCACGCATTCCGGGCGTCCGGGTGCGAGCCGTATGCGACATATGGAAATTCCAGTGTCAGCAGGCGAAGGCGTTCTTCCGCGGCTACGGGATGGACATCAAGACCTATGAAGACTACCGCGACATGCTCGATAAGGAGGATAAGAACATCGACGCGGTTGTCGTTGCGACTCCCGATTGGATGCACTGCGAGCATACCTGCTACTGTCTGCGCAAGGGCAAGCACGTCTACTGCGAGAAGGAGATGAGCAACAAGCTTGAAGAGGCGGCGGAGATGTGCCGCGTCCAGCAGGAGACGGGCAAGCTACTCCAGATCGGCCACCAGCGCCGTTCAAATCCGCGCTATCGCCACTGCTTTGAGCATATCGTTCCGAACATGCTCGGCCGCGTTACCACGGCGTACGCGCAGTGGAACCGTACGCTTGCTCCGTTCTTCGCGGTGAAGCGTCCGCCGAAGCAGTCGATCCTTACGAAGTATGGCTACACCAACGCCGAGCAGTATCTCAACGGGCGCTGGTTCCACAAGTACGGCGGCGGGTCGATGGTGGATCTTGGTTCCCATCAGATCGACTTGTTCTTCTGGGCGTGGGGCGTTCCGCCCTCCAGTGTGACGGCCATCGGCGGACTTGACGCATTCACGCCGCGCCGCCAGACGTACGACCGCGTCTACTGCATCTACGAGTTCACGATGCCGGACGGCACGAAGAACGAGGCTGTCTATCAGGTTATCTCGTCCAACGCCCGCGGCGGCTTCTACGAGCAGTTCATGGGCACGAACGCCGCGCTCACGATCGCGGAGATTTCGGCGCGCGGCAACACCGTCCAGCGTGAGCTCCGCAAGGGCGGCTTCTCGGATGCCGAGTGGCAGACTTTCATTGACAAGGGCTGGATTCTTCCGACCGAAGGCGACAAGATCAAGAAAGAGGTCACGAAGGACATTGCTGTCGATACGCGCATCTCCGCGCAGGCTACGGGCAATCCGCTTGCGGTCGAGATGAACAAGCCAGCGCACATGCCGCACCTCGAGAACTTCTTCGCGGCCTGCCGCCACGGAGAGAAGCTCAACTGTCCGGCAGAGCTCGCGTATGAGTCGGCTGTCGCCGTTCTTGCGGCGAATACGGCCGCCGACACGCGCAAGACCCACTACTTCAAGCCTGAGGACTTCAAGGTTCCTCCGCGCAAGGCATGAGCGGATATTGAGCGCGTTGCCGTCGCCGTAATGGTTGCGACGCTGATTTGATTGCGCTCCGTGACGGAGGGGAAAACCGTCATGGGGCGTTTTGTCGCTGGGACAACGGGGGTTCCGCCCGTTGCCGTGCCTGAACGGGCAGGATGCCCATTCTCCCAGTATGGTGTCCCGCCCATTGGCGTAGCAATCCGCCGTGTCTCTTTACCGCCGTCTTGACGCTCACCGGGTTCGACTGCGCGGCGGATATGCCGTTGGAACGAGCGAAGGGGATAATGCTTCCCTGCAGGAAAGCCTGCTGCAGGCGCAT
>JAGBFY010000164.1 GCA_017936245.1 Kiritimatiellia bacterium | reverse complement strand
TCCCACGCACGGACTTGTCCCGCTGTGCCTGACGATGGACATCAACCGCGGCGACAGGCTCGACTATCTCGTTTCACTTGACTCCAACCAGGCCAACTTCAAGGCGTTCATGGAGTCTAAGCTTTCGGTCGACAACCCGCGCCGCAAGGCAAATGTCAAGATGGCGGACATGAACTCATCCCTCATCAAGACGGTGAACGGCAAGTCCATACTTCTGCAGCATGACGTTTCTACTCCGCGTCCGTATTCGCGCATCCAGTTCCTTTCTGGTACGAAGGGGGCGATCTGCGACTATCCGTACAGGGTGGTGTTCGAGGACAAGCCGGGTTCCGGAGCCCATAAGTGGTATCCGGAGGACAAGGCGAAGGAGATCCGCGCCAAGTACAAGCATCCGCTTTGGAAGACAGTCGGAGAGCTCGCAAAGCGCGTTGGCGGCCATGGCGGCATGGACTTCATCATGGATACGCGTTGGGTGTACTGCCTCCAGCAGGGCCTTCCGCTCGACATGGACGTATATGATCTCGCGGTCACGAGCTGTCTCTGCGAACTCACCGAGAAGTCTGCGGATAGCCGCTCGCGTGCGTACGACATCCCCGATTTCACGCGTGGCGCTTGGCGCACGAACAAGCCGATGGGAATCGTCGACATCGACCTGAATAAGATGGGTCTTGAAGACAAGAACGTCAAGAAGGCCGAAGGTCAGATCACCGTCTGATTCGTAATCGCCGCCGTCGTACAACTGTTTGCGTTATTTTGCGAGCGACTTCTCTGCTGCTTTGATTCCGCAAAGATTGATCACGTTGCGATAGCCTATGGAATTCAGGGCTTTCAAGGCCTTGTCCGCACGGCGGCCTGTTCCGCAATAGACGTAAACGATCGCGTTCCGGTTCAATGCAAATCCGGGAATGTGGTTCGCAATGCAATCGTGCGGAATCAGAATGGCGTTGTCAAGATGCTTTTTGTCATACTCCTTCTGCGTACGCACGTCTACGAGCAAGGCTCCCTTGGGCAACGTCACGTTCCCTTGGAGCGTGCACGTGAATTTGGGCGCAGAGATGCAGCCGGTGAAAAACGCGGCCACAAAAACTGCGAACAAAACATTTCTCATGTCGATACCTTTCATTGTTCCGTCGAAAAATCCGATTGCTAGGTTCAGTCGATATATCCCTTGAAGAGCACCGCAAACAGGAACGAGGATATCGCGACACACGCCCAGGTGATGCCTCCAAGGGTTATCGGTTTTACGCCCTTTGAGAACACTTCCGAAAATTTGATCTTGAAGCCCACTCCCGCAAGCGCACCGGCGAAGAGGTATTTGCCCGCATTGCCGAGCATCTTCACGCCGTCAGCGCTGAAAAATCCCATCGTATTTAGCGCCGCCATCGCCGCAAACACGAGAATGAACATCGGGAACGTCTTCTTGACGACCGCAAACGCTGAATCCGTCGCTGCGGCCTCGCCCGTGCGCTTCGCCTTTGCGGACA
>JAGBFY010000163.1 GCA_017936245.1 Kiritimatiellia bacterium | reverse complement strand
GCTATATGCACCATCAGGCGGTTGGCTTCGAGGTTTTCAGACCCGGGGAGAAGCTGCGCTTTATAGATGGCGATACTCTTGAGAACGGCGTGGAGATGAAGGTGGAGGCTGTGGAGATGCACGGTCCGGAATATGTTACGCTGACGCTTGACGGTCCTCTGCCGGAGGGAGTGGGCGTGGGTGATGCCGTCGAAAACGCGGATTGGCAGTGTAGCGCTACATTCAGAGGAAATATCGTCAGATTCAACCGTGCCAGGGGTACGCTGTTTACGACACCGAAACCGGTGCTGGTGGAGTCGAACGTGTTTGACCGTGTTAGCGGCACCGCCGTTCTCCTTGCGGGAGATGCGCATTATTGGTTTGAGTCTGGCGCCTGCCGCGATGTGATGGTTCGCGGGAACGTGTTCCGTAACTGCATCACATCCTATGGCAGCCACGGTTTCAGTTTCGGCATCATTTCGGTATGCCCCACCGTTCACAATATCGATGCGCAGATACGCCGCTACCATGGTAACGTCAGCATTGAGGATAATGTGTTTGAGACGTTCAATGTGCCTTTGCTCTATGCATTTTCGACCGACGGATTGACATGGCGGCGAAACAGGATTATGCGGAACAACGGCTACGAAGGGGTGGAGAAACCTCCGTTCATCGTCAAGAAATGCGAGAATCTAGAAATAGAATAGAGCGTAGCATCAACCTAAATGAAATTACAGGGGTGAGACCTTTGAAAGTGTATTGATTTTGCGAGTTGGGGTAATTTGTAGGGGTGGATTTTAACGCAGAGGTGCGAAGTCGTAGAGATACGCGGAGGGGAGAGGAAGAGATTTTGAAAATATGGTACAATTGCGCTTTACGCTTTATTTCATGAAGTTGATAGACGGCTTGTGGCAGATGACGAGATTTCGTCCATACGTATTTATAGTTCTCGCGGTTCTTGCGGTGTTCGCAAGGGCCGTCGGTTTTTCGTATATCGGGTTGGACGATGCCGGATACACATTCCGCAACCCATTCGTGGCTACAGGCTTTTCGTGGGCGAACGTTGTCGAGTGCTTCACCAACTTCCGGCATGGCGGAATATGGATGCCGCTCACGTACATAACGTACATGATCGATATGGATGTTTCACGCATTACGGGAATGCAGCTTTCCGCCTGGATGCATCTGGTCAATGTGCTTCTGCATGCCCTGAACGCGATTCTCCTGCTGTACCTCGCTCGTAGAATTGCCTCTGCAATTGGGAGAGACGGCAGTTCTTGGCTTGTGTTGGTTGCCGCCTTGTTCTGGGCAATACATCCGATGCGCGTCGAGCCTGTTGCGTGGATTGCCTGCCGCAAGGAA
Source organism: Kiritimatiellia bacterium (assembly GCA_017936245.1). GTDB lineage: Bacteria > Verrucomicrobiota > Kiritimatiellia > RFP12 > UBA1067 > UBA1731. Next base: position 9,486 of record JAGBFY010000163.1, on the reverse strand, counting down.
ATGCTGTGGGTGTTCTTCACGCTTGGCGGACTCGTCTTCTGGCTGAAATATCTTACGGCTTCGGTTCGTAATGCTACTGCAAAGTCAAGCCTAGTTCTTGCGTTTCTGTCATGTGTGGCGGCGTGTCTGTGCAAACCTTCCGCCATGTGCTTTCCCGTTCTTGCCGGAGCTTTTCACCTGCTGCTGCGGTTGGGCGGAAGTGAGGATGGACGCAAGCCTGGATTCCCCGCACAGGCTATTGCGTGCTACATTGCGATGTTTACGGTTGCCGGTGGAACGGCAATCGCCGCCGCGTATTCTCAGACGCATGTAGCAGGGCAGGAGGCCGTCGCGCTTTTTGCCGTTCCGTTCCACCATCGTGTTGTGCATGCGCTTTCCGCATTGGGGTTCTATTTCAGGGCGGCGGTCTGGCCGCGTGGACTTCATGTGGATTTTCGGATAGAGGAAGGGCTAATTCCTCAGGACGGGGTTGCCAATCTGATTGCCTTTGCGGTTGCCGCAATGATTGCGGTTCTTGTCATTGTGTACATTTGGCGGAATCATTGTCCGGGCGCAATGGCGGCATGTCTCTTTTCGTTAGCGTGGTTCATGGTTCCGATCGCTCCCACGCTGGGACTCTTCGGCTCGTTCGGGATAGAGGCTCATGCAGACCGGTTCACGTATCTTCCCGCGATGGCCATAGTGTTTCTTGTCGCGCTCTGTCCAGTGTCGGATGCTGCCGTAAAACGGTTTTCCGACGGAGCGTCCCTCAAGGTGGCGCTGATGGTTGTCGCCGCATACGGGGTTTTTGCGTTCCGTCAGGCCGGATTCTGGCGTGACGACTACACCGCGCATCTTCGCGCACTCGACTGCGATCCGGAACATCCGCGCGCGATGGTGCATGTGGGGGATGCGCTTTGCGCCCGCGTGAAGGATTTTGACAGGGGAATCGCGTTTTACCGCAGGAGCCTTTCGTTGCGGCCTCGCGAATACGTGAAATACCGTCTTGCCTACGCGCTTGCCTCCCGTGGCAGATGGGAGGACCGGCAGGAAGTCAAGAAACTCGGTGCGGAGGTTGTCCGGAATCCGTCGCTCGATCAGCGCGGGATGATGCTGGATGCGCTCGGCACGGTCTATATGGCGGAAGGCGATTGGGAGACCGCGATAAGGATGTTTGAGGCATCCATCGCCGCACCCGGACGCTTCTGGCCCAAGGGGGCCACGAAACGCAAACTTGACGAATGTATCGAAAGGATCAGGTGACAATGCGCATTGCCCTTACCGGAGGCATCGCATGCGGAAAGTCTCTGCTTGCGCGCTACCTCAACGAACTTGGCGTTGAGACTCTCGACGCGGATGACATCGTCCATGAGATCATTCCCGCGGAAGAGCGCCGCCGGATTGCGGACGAGATATTCCGCGACCCGTCCAAACGCAGGGAGCTCGAGGCTCGACTGCATCCTCTTGTCCGGGCGCGGCTTGCCGAATTTGCGAAGGAATCGAGCGGAATCAGAATCGAAATTATTCCGTTGCTTTTTGAGTGCCATTGGGAATCGGATTATGATATAATTATCTGCGTTTTCTCCCCCCGCAGTCTTCAGGTCGAGCGTATGACCTCAAAGCGCGGTTATTCGGAGGAGCAGGCCGAGGCGCGATTGTCCGCGCAGATTCCCGTTGAAGAGAAGGCCGCACGTTCCCATTATGTCATAGAGAACAGCGGTTCGGCAGAAAATCTCAAACAAGAAGCCAAGAGACTTTTGGATTGGCTGAAAGGCAGATAGATATGGCAGAAGAGACAGAGCAGGTAGTCGTGGCCCCCAAGAGAAGGGGAAGACCGCCGTCAGCGGCAAAACTTCAAGCTGCAGCGGCAAAGGAAGCCGCTGCCCGGCAGACGGCAGAGAACGCGATTGCGCCAGAGATGAAGCAGAGCGCCGAATCGGCTCCTGCGGTCGCACCTGCAGCTCCGGCAGAACAGCCTGGTGCGGCGGCGCAGGGACGCGCCGCCCTACCAGCAGAACAGCCAAAGTCTCCAGTTCCAGAAAAGCCTCAGCAACCACAGCAACCTCAGCAGCCACAGCAACCTAAGCCGCCGCAACAGGCACAGCAGCAGCCTCAACAGGCGCAGCAACAGCAGTAGATGCTTTCCAAAAAGCAGCGCTGGATGCAGCAGCATGGGCGCTTCCGCAACCGGAACGGACAGCAGTACGGGAATATGCCGCCGCAGATGCAGCAGGTTCCGCGCAATCCAGATCTTCCTGAATACAAGCTTGTGGATATCCACTCATGGGACAACGCAACCATCGTCGAGAGGATGTGCCCTGACGCGAACGCCGAAGATCTCGGCGCAATGAAGCGTCACGACATCATCTTTAACGCCATCCGCAGCTATCTTGCCCGCGGCGGCGCCGTGATGGCGAGCGGCTGCCTTGAGATAGTCCGTGAGGGCTACGGGTATCTCCGCAGCGCGAAGACGAACTTCCTCGCCTGTCCTGAGGATGTATTTGTTCCTCAGCAGCAGATACGCAGGCATATGCTCCGTCCGGGCGACACGGTGGAGGGACCTCTCCGCGACCCGCGCGACCGTGACCGCTACTTCGGTCTCGGCGGCGTATTGAAGGTGAACGGCAAGCTGCCGAGCGAGGCCGCCCGAATCGTGCACTTCGAGAACCTTCTTCCGACGTTCCCGACGCGGCGCATCGTGCTTGAGACGACTCCGAACGAGTATTCAACGCGCGTGATGGATATCTTCACGCCTGTCGGATTCGGTCAGCGCGGACTCATCGTCGCGCCGCCGCGCGTCGGAAAGACCGTCCTTCTCCAGAAGATCGCCAACGCCATCACCGCCAACCATCCCGAGGCGATGCTCATCGTCCTTCTCATCGACGAGCGCCCCGAGGAAGTTACGGATATGCAGCGCAACACGAAGGCGATGGTTCTCTCGTCCACGTTCGATGAAGAGCCCCAGCATCACGTGAACGTTGCCGAGATGACAGGCGAGATGGCGCGCCGTCAGGTTGAGAACGGAAGGGATGTCATCATCCTTCTCGACTCCATCACGCGTCTTGCACGTGCGTACAATACCGTCCAGCCCCACTCCGGCAAGATTCTCACGGGTGGTGTGGACGCACTCTCCCTGCACCGTCCGAAGCGCTTCTTTGGCGCGGCGCGTAACATCGAGGGCGGCGGTTCGCTCACGATCCTCGCGACTGCGCTCATCGACACCGGTTCGCGCATGGATGAAGTCATCTTTGAAGAGTTCAAGGGAACGGGCAACATGGAGCTTGTCCTTGACCGCAGCCTTGCGGATAAGCGAATCTTTCCGGCGATCGACATCGAGAAGTCCGGAACGCGCAAGGAGGATCTCCTGCTCGATCCGATGGAGATGGAGAAGACCTGGGCGCTTCGCCGCGTCCTTGCCGATGCCGGATCCGAACGTGCGATGCAGAGCGTACTGAACGGAATGAAGAAGATCAAGACCAATCCGGCATTCCTCCTCTCCCTCGACCTGAAGAACATGTGATATAATTCCAGTCACCGTTGTTGGTTTGCCGACGGTTGACCATTTATTCGCAAGGAGGTGCGTATGGTGAAAAAAATCATCATGATGTTGTTTGCCGCCATGCCCATGCTGGCGGCATTGGGATATACAATAACTACGTCTTCGCGACTGTACTATTTCGAAAGCGAGGGCGAGTCAGACTATCGAAATGGATACAGATCCCTGGAGAGCGACAAATGGTTTGAGTGGTCGAGTATCTTTACGCCTTCTTTTTCGAAAAAAGGTGACAGGTATTCCTGGGGAGCAAACATCCTTGCAGACCATATGGTTGTGAAGGACTGGGGATTGATTCAGGAAAGCAACGCTTCAAGTTATCCACTTTTCGATTTTGATAAGGTTGAATGGATGGGGGTGTCCTCTACGGACTATACGCATGAGTATGACAGTTCGCGCAAAGACTCATACCTTACGTTGTGGCTTCGCTGGTACCGTTTCAATCTGTCATTCAATTCCAATGGCGGTAGTGAGGTGGATGCAATCAGTGATATCCCATACAAGGTTTCTACTGGCATCAAAGAAAACGGGTATCTGACATATACGGAAAATACGGTATCACTACCAACCCCTACCCGAACTGGCTATACGTTCAACGGCTGGCAACGTTCGGGCAAAACCGTTCTTCTTAAGGGGAGTGTGAAAAGCTCCGATATCGGCGTCAATTCTGATGGCGAAAATATCACATTGACGGCTCAATGGACCGCGAACAAGTACACTGTGACGTTCAATGCGAACGGCGGCAATGTGTCGCCCCCAAGCCAGATGGTAACGTACAACTCGACTTACGGCACATTGCCTGAGCCAACACGCGCCGGCTACCAGTTCAACGGCTGGTACACTGCGGCGAGCGGCGGCTCTCAGGTAACGGCTGATACGAAAGTTTCGATTACTGCGGCGCAGACGTTGTATGCGCATTGGACAGAGATGTACACGGTTTCGTTTAAAAGCGAAGGTGGAACAGAGTATGCTACATATTCAGTTCTTTACGGTGAGAATGTGACACCACCTTCGATAGATGTTCCTGTGGGAAAACGCCTTGTCGGATGGGAGTGTGGAGATAGGCTTTATGCTCCAAAAGAAGGAATTACGGTTTATTACAGCATGGAACTTATAGCTCAGTTTGAAATGCTGCATACGGAAGTACATTCTTTATCATGCGAACCGGTAGATGGCGGTTCGGTGGCGTTATCGCCCGACGGAGGAATGTACGGTGATTACGGCCGCGAAGTGATTTTGACCGCGACTCCATCCGTTTCGCACAACTTTGTCCGTTGGTCTGACGGTTCCACGGATCCAAACCATAAGGTGAGAATAGTATGCGACACGAATTTCGTTGCCCATTTCGAGAGGAAATGGTTTACGGTTGATTTCTTTGATGCAGATGGAACGACGCCTTTGACTGCTGCGCAGCGCATAGAATATGGCAACCCTGCGGTAGCTCCTTCCGCTCCGCAGCATGTAGGCTTGACTTTTACCGGATGGGAACCTTCTGATTTCGGAAGTGTTGTTTCCAACATGTCAATTGTGGCGCAGTATGAAACCAACAGTTATACGGTGGTGTATGATCCCAATGGAGGAACCGGCTCCATGACCAATGATGTGTTCATGTATTTCATGGAATACAGTCTGCAGTCGAACGAATTTGTGCGTCCCGTGCATGAGTTTGTGGGTTGGTCGACGGATCCAAATGCGGCGACTAACGAGGTCGAATATGCGGACGGAGTCGTTGTGTCGAATCTGACGGCCGTTGCGGGCGGGACGAATGTGCTTTATGCAGTTTGGCATTCTCTTGTCTCTGAATATTCCATTGCCGCAGACTGCACGAATCTTGTGCTGGAATGTGCAAGGGAGGATAGGAAGTGGTCGATAGATCTGGATTCTGGATTTGCAAGTGCGACCTCGGTTGTAGCGGATGGCCGTAGAATATGCGACATGACGACACTCATTGAAGGAACTGGAACATTGATGTTTCGCGTGAAGATTTTAACCGCTTCTGCCGACAATAAAGAGTTCAATTTCTATGTGGTGGGAGACGGTTATACTAATACAGTTCCGGAGATTACGGCGCTTTATTACAATAAGGAATTAGATGGCGATTGGATACTCTGTGTCTTTAGCAAGACAGAACCTTCGCAGCAAAAATTCATGTGGCAATTTGTAGGTAATACATATGAGGATAGGGTTTATGTAGATCAAGTCCGGTGGTATCCGAATAGATTGGTTTCGGTGGACACAAGTGGTTCGAGCTGGATTGCGTCAGGCCATGAGGTCAATGGGATAACCGAATCGGTACTTTCCCATTGGGATGAAATCCTTCCGTCTGGCATAACTGAGGCGCAGATTGATGCAACCAAGTCTGATGGCACTGAGACTTCAAATTCATCGGTTACAAATGCCTTGGCGATTCTCAATCTTGGCTATGCGCCGGAATATACAGTTAATGGTGCGACTGCAAAACTGACCTTTGTCGACGCTCCTGTGCTTTCCGTAAGCGCATTTGAGGTTGAAGATTCGACAGATGCGCTTCTAGGTGCGTCTGTAACAAACACTTTATGGGGATTGCCCGATTGGTCGGACGGCATCGATCAGACACTTGGTGTGTGGGGTGCACCAACACTGACATCTGACTGGACCAGGGTGGAGGCCGGATGTGACCTTTCGAGGTATGTTTCTGAAGGGGTTGCCCTATTTGATTTTGATGTCGGCACGAATAGGTTCTTTAAAGTGAAGGCTGAGTGATGGGTGATATACGGATATACGGGGCGAATCAGCACAATCTCCGGAATGTTGACGTCACGATTCCGCGAAATTCGCTGACGGTTGTCACGGGCCTTTCCGGGAGCGGCAAGAGTTCGCTCGCGTTCGATACGCTCTATGCGGAGGGACAGCGCCGCTATGTGGAGTCCTTAAGCGCATATGCGCGGCAGTTTCTCGATCAGATGGAGAAACCCGATGTCGAAAAGATTGAGGGTCTGTCCCCAGCCATCGCGATCGAACAGCGCACGACCGGCGGCAATCCGCGTTCGATCGTCGCGACCGTGACGGAGATTCACGACTATCTGCGTCTTCTTTACGGAAGCGTGGGCGTCGCGCACTGTCCGAAGTGCGGCCGCGAGGTCGTGCGCCAGTCCGCCGAGCAGGTTGTGGAATCCATCCTGAAACTGGTTCCAGACTCCCAACTTGAAACTCACAGCTCCAAACTTAAAATAATCCTTTACGCTCCGGCCGTGAAGGGCAAGAAGGGGCGGCATGAGGAGACTCTTGCGGAAATCAAGAGGCAAGGTTTCGCCCGCGTCCGCATTGACGGCACGATGTTCCCGGTCGACGAATTGCCGGAGCTGGACAAGAAGAAGAGCCACAACATCGATGTTGTGGTGGACCGCATCGTACTGCCTTGCGACAGGACCCGTCTTACGGACTCCGTGGAGCTCGGGCTCAAGGCCGGTCATGGAATAATATATGTCGAGCAGCTGCCTGAACGCGGTGACGATTTCGCAAAGCCGGTGCAGACTACGTATTCGGAACTGAACGCATGCGAGCATTGCGGAATATCCTTCGATGAACTGAAGCCGCGCTCCTTCTCGTTCAACTCGCCGTTCGGAGCGTGTCCTGAATGCGGCGGGCTCGGAGCGATATACTATTTCGACGAGGATCTTGTCGTTCCGGACAAGACTCTTCCCCTGCGTGAGTGCATCCATCCTTGGCGTCGCGCCGGACACAACGCCATCATGTACTACAACGCGCTTCTTGAGCAGATCGCGAAGCAGTACAAGGTGAGCCTTTCCACTCCCTACGAGAAGCTTTCGTCGTCTTTCCGCAAGAAGCTGATGCACGGATTTGATGACGACCTTGTCCTTCCCTGGCGCAGCGTCGATAAGCCGTTTGAAGGGGTGCTTGCGACGCTCCAGCGCCGCCTGAACGAGGCCGAGGACGATGAGCATCGCGAAAAGCTTGAGATATACCAGAGCGAAAAGCAGTGTCCTTCATGTCACGGAACGCGACTCAGACCTGAATCACGAGCCGTGACCGTCTGCGGCAGGACTATCGTTGAAGTGATGGCGATGAGCGTTAAGGACTGCCTAGCTCATTTCAGGAGCGTCGATCTCCCTTCGGAGATGAAGGAGGTCCACAAGGAGATACTGAAGCGGCTAAAGTTCCTTGACGATGTCGGGCTCGACTATCTTACGCTCGACCGTCCGAGTTCATCGCTCTCGGGCGGCGAAATGCAGCGCATTAGGCTCGCCACTCAGATAGGAAGCGGTCTCACCGGAGTCCTGTACGTGCTTGACGAGCCGACGATCGGCTTGCATCCGCGGGACAATGAACGTCTTATCGCAACGCTCAAGGGTCTGCGCGACAAGGGTAACACTGTCGTGATCGTCGAACATGACGAAGAGATGATGCGCACGGCCGACTACATAATAGATCTTGGTCCCGGAGCCGGACGCGAGGGCGGCAAGGTGATGTACCAAGGTGATTTTGAAGGCCTGCTCAAGTGCGGTTCTCTCACCTCCGACTATCTCACCGGCAAGAAGGTGATAAACTCCCTCTCGGCCCACAACTCGAAACTTGCAACTCAAAACTACCTCACTATTTCAGGCTGCACCGGACACAACCTCAAGAATGTGACGGCTCGCATTCCTGTCGGTGCATTCACCGTTGTTACGGGCGTGTCGGGTTCGGGTAAGTCCACACTGATCGATGAAACTCTCAAACGCGAGCTGATGCGTCGTTTCTATCGCGCGAAGGCGAAGCCTGAGAAGTTCAAGAAGTTGACTGGTGATGACAACTTCGACAAGATTATTGAGATCGACCAGTCCCCCATCGGACGCACCCCACGTTCCAATCCAGCTACCTATGTAGGATTCTTCTCCGACATCCGTGAACTCTTTGCACAGACCGAAGGCGCAAAGGCGCGCGGATACACGCCGGGGCGCTTCAGCTTCAACGTGAAGGGCGGGCGTTGCGAGACGTGCGGAGGCGACGGTGTCCGCAAGCTTGAGATGAGCTTTCTGCCGGACGTTTACATCACCTGCGAACAGTGCGGCGGTCGGCGTTTCAACAAGGAGACGCTTGAAGTGCGCTATGCGGGGAAGAACATCGCAGAGGTGCTCGACATGACCGTTGCCGAGGCCTACGAGTTCTTCGGCAAGGTGCCGCGTCTCGCAAACAAGTTGAAGACGCTTGTGGATGTCGGCCTTGGCTATCTCGGTCTTGGCCAGCCCGCCACGACGCTTTCCGGCGGCGAGGCGCAGCGCATCAAGCTTGCGACGGAGCTTTCCCGCCGTTCTACGGGCAAGACCCTTTACCTTCTCGATGAGCCGACTACCGGACTTCACTTTGACGACATCGCAAAACTCATGACGCTTCTGCTCAGGCTGCGCGATGCGGGCAACACGGTCGTCGTGATCGAACACAACATCGATGTGATGCGCTGTGCGGACTGGATCATCGATCTTGGTCCTGGCGGCGGCGATTCTGGCGGCACACTCGTGTGCGAGGGGCCGCCGGAGAAAATCAAGGCGTGCAAGGTTTCTGTCACCGGACGCTTCCTTTAATGAAAATGACAGACAGAAAGTCAGACATGGTAGGGCGCGATGACCCCATCGCGCCGCGGCGGATTGAAAAAGGTCTTGAACGATGCGCTCTCTTCGGCATGAAGCCGGGGCTGGATTCCATCGGCGCAATCTGTTCAAGGTTGGGAAATCCGCAGGATGCCTTGCGCATTGTGCATGTGGCTGGAACGAACGGTAAAGGCGCAACCTGCGCGCTGATAGAGTCGTCTCTCAGGGCGGCGGGATTCAGCACCGGACGCTACACAAGCCCGCACCTCGTATCCTTGAATGAACGCTTCATGCTGAACGGTGCACCCGTATCTGAAGAGTCCCTTGATGAGGCGTACGCATCACTTCCAGATCCTGAAGGCCTTACGTATTTCGAGTTGCTGACCG
>JAGBFY010000162.1 GCA_017936245.1 Kiritimatiellia bacterium | reverse complement strand
CCTAGTATTCCCGAAAGGATTAGGCAGTATGGCGAATTTCAAAACCCATATGAAGCACTGCCACTGCACCCTACAACTACCACATCATGACTACTACAAATTCCTGTATATGGAGTTTTGAGCGGGTGTTAGCTATTTTAATGGGCATGGAAAGGCTTAATGGTGTTGAGTTTGTGTATCATGCAGTATTGCCATTTCTCCCGATGGCAGTATTTGTGGTGGATGATGCATGCCCCCAGTAACCGCGAGAACGCGGATTTGACAAAAACAAATATAACCCACAGCCATTTAAAGCGAAGAAAGGACAAAGGCCATGACAGAGAGAAAAGCGCGCAATGGAAAGCCGTATGCGAGAAATCCGCAGATACGGTTTGACGAAGGAGAAATCGCATCATGCACCGCAGCGATTGAGACCGAAGGTCGAAATAGCCCGAGCATCGCGCAGGGCTTACCTTCGCTTCGGAGGGTATCTTGCCGAAGGCAACCCGAAGGGCGCACAAGCGGGTGCGTAACGTCGAGGCGTGAGAATCCACTCTTCATCCAAAAGCAGGAAAAAAAATAGTTACAGGTAGGATTGTTCTTGCCGGACGGAGTGTTTCACTCTTGATCGTGATGATGTCGGCACTCTGCGGCAGTGCTGAAATCTGCAACCTTAATGAAAGCGGGTTTGGATTGACCACCCCAGGTTTATGGGTGACAGAAAGCGGCGTTGAGTGCAGTGAAATCAAGTCATCTGATGTCTATGTCTGCGCCGGTAAAACTCTGCAGTTCCAAATTGATAAATATGAAGGGGGCACCTTTCAGGGCGGTTCGTTGGTTATAGGTTCTGACGCTAGTGCCGGAGCGGGGATGATTGCGCAGGCAAGAGCGAATGCGACCTTGGTCTTCCCTGATTATGGCACCGTTGAATGCGGCGGCCTTGTGCTCAATAATGGTATGCTTGGCGTTCGTGATGCAGGAGGCGGAACGTATGACATCCTGAAAGGGAAGATAACGTTGGAGGCAACATCCGATATGCCGTTCATGATTGTGGATTCCCGTGGTGATAGTTCACGTACTATCGAGATCAACGCGGATCTTCAGGGTGCTGTCGGTTCTGCAATGGAGTATGGATCCGTGTTTCAACATGATGTAGATGGATTGGCTGATGGCTACAAGGAAGGCAAAGGGAAGAAAACACTTGTATTGTCGGGTACATTTGATAAATTCTATGGAACATTGGCTGTCACGAACAAACTCCAGACGGCATCAATAACCACCCTTGGCGCACTCAATTCGTACGGATCGAGGCTGAAGTTGGATACGGATTCCGTTTTCTCCGGAAAAATGGTGGTGAACAGCGGAAACGTGCTTGAATGCACAACAGCCGGCAAGGAATACCAGATTGGAGGGCTTGAGTTGCGCCCCGGTTCTGTGCTTCTCCTGAACGGAAGTACGACGTTGGACTCAATGAATGTGCCGTCGTCCACCAGCTGTGCGTCTTTACGGGTCTCAGGTGAATGTCGGGCAAGCGGACCGGTCATGGTTGCGTTGCCGGGATGCACCGCTCTGCCTGACGGCAAGACAAACAGGATTGAAATACTTACAGCCGCATCAAGTTCAGAGATCAATCCTGACGATTTTGTATTGGTGGGATGCGGCACATCAAATTATGAGACATATCATTTTGTGTCGAGTCGCTTTGTTGTGGAATCTGGTGTGGATGGCGCCAAGACGCTGTTCTGCGAATTCGAGCCTTATGCCATGCTGATTGCTTCCGACAGCACGGCGCGAGAACCTGGTAAGGTTCTTTATCCTTCGGCGATAACCAATGACGCAAGCTGGTCAAGCGGTGTGGCTCAGGATCCTAATGTCACCTATGTCGTTATCGGGCTTGGCAGCACTGCCATGTCGCTGCGCAGCCTTCGTATAAACGAAAATGGCACTGACACCTGCGTATTCAGCGGGAAGCGCCTTATCATCGCAAAAGACGGCAAGCTCTACACAGACTGCGGTGTATTCAGGTCGGAGCGGAATCCTTTGCGTATTCTTGATGACGGTAGAATTCTTAATATGAAAGGAAACGACTTGAAGTTCATTGGTGGCATTGACCTGCATCGAGGCAATGCGCTTATGTACATGTTTCACAATCTTTGTGATATCGATGTTTTGACGGGTTCGGGAACGCTTGTGGCCGGTAAAGGTCAAAGTTCCACGAAAAATTATAGAGGACGCTATCAACTCCGCAATACTGAAGAATTTATGGGGACGGTGTTAATGCAACAGGACGATCCGCCTAGATCCACCGAGTATCAGACTTTGGAGGTGTGCAACAATGCACTCGGCGGGACTCTGCCGGAGTTCAATCCTGCGGCATTGTGCCTCACCAAACAGAGTACCCTGGAAGTAGTTGAATCATCTCCGACACAGAGGTTGGAGAATGTCGTAAACAGAGGCGTACTTATCGATGGGGTCGGTCGTGTGCTACTTGAAGAAGCGCATGAATATCTTCGCATAGACTGGCCGATTTCGATGAACGGTGAACTGTGGAAAGAAGGGGCAGGTACGCTGGTTCTCGGCGGTGAATGCCTTTTCGGTTCCGCCGGTGCGTCAGATCCTTCGGAGGATACCGTTGCCGACATTCATCTGAAGGAAGGTGTTCTTGCTATTGCTTCGGTGTCCGCGATTGACGGCTGCCGTCTGTCGATATCCAACAACACAACCCTTGCCGTGGCATATTCAAGCGGCAACAGCGCGCTTTTGAAGTACGGTCTGCGCAATGTCAAGACGGCGGAGCCTTTTGTGCTGTGCGATGTCGAGGGCGGAAAGCTCCCGCTCGCCGTGGATTTCTCCGGCTGGGGAGATACAGTTCCGATTGCGCTTGAGGTGGGACTTGTCACGGTGACCAATCAGGAGGATATCGTGGCGTCCGTCACATCCATGATGCCTGAAACGGTCGATATGCTTGGTGTGAACTCGTTCTACAAGGTCAAGATGTCCAAAGCCGTGAATTCGGATGAAGATACAGTCACATTCAAGGCGGCATTGACAAAAGTTGGATTTACAGTAACGGTAAGGTAGACGATTTCTGTTGTAACAGAAAACAGATAATACCGGAACATAAAATGAGAAAGACAACATATTGCCTTTTGGCGGTTTGCGCGATTTTCTCCGTCTCCGCTGCGGCGGCGGACAGTGCGATGTCAATCATCGTTTCGTGCAAGCCGCACACAAACGAGCAGTTCGCCGCCGGGGAACTCAAGTATCACCTTGAAAAGGCCACGGGGAAAACGATTGAGATACTGCCCGAAGATGCGACACCGAAGTCCGGACGCCGGTTCTTCATCGGCAACGTGAAGGCGTTGTCCGCAATCGGCGTGGATTATGATGCGTTTGAGGCGGAGGAGCGGATGGTCTGCGGAGTCGGCGGCGATGTGTATCTTGCCGGCGGCGAGATGAAGGAGGATATTGCAGATATATACAAGTTCACTGATGCCGGGACGAAACGGGGGCTTTCCGACGTCAGACGCATGGACTGGTGCGGTCTTGCAGGCGGCGGCACTCTGTATGCCGTGTATGACTTCCTCGAAAAGGAAATGGGGGTGCTTTGGCTTTGGCCGGGGGAGTTGGGGGAAATCATTCCCAAGCGGGAGGTCCCCTGCATTGACGGAGTAAAGCGGAAAGGTCGGGAACCTCTCCTTCAACGCTATCTGTGGCACGACTTTGAAAACTATCGTCATGTTAAGGTTGGAAATACGCTGATCGGATGGAGCAGCATGGAGAACGCGATGCGCCACAATGATAAGGTGCGTCTCTGGAAGACCCGCAACCGGGTGGGGCTCCGCCACATGTTCAATACCGGGCATGCATTCACCCGATGGTATGGACGGTTCCGCAAGGGCCATCCGGAATACTTTGCCATGCAGCCAAGCGGACGGCGCAACGGCTTTGTTGACGGCAGGAATATGTACTATCCGATCTGCGTTGCGAATACCAACGTGCATGACGTCATTGTCAAAGACTGGCTGAAGCGCAACAGCGCCCGTATCAGCAACGGACTGCCGCCGCTTCCGATCAACTGCTGCGAAAACGATGTGCCGGGATTCTGCGTGTGCCCGAAATGCCGCGCGTGGGATGCCGACGATCCCGCATTCAAAACCCATCCCTACTGGAACGGGACGATAAAGGAAGTTACGTCCCGCACCCGCAGCATTATGGTGAAAGAGCAGTGGGGGGAGGAAGGCGAACTGGTTTCCGAGGCTGGACCATCGGTAACCGACCGATATGTCAAGTTCTACAATGCCGTCCTTGCCAAGGCGAGAAAGATACATCCCTCTGCGGAAGTGAACGGCTATACCTATTCGAACTACAGAATGCCGCCGGTTGAGACTCGCCTTTCCGACGGGGTCGTGATTGCGATTGTGCCCGGCATCATCTTCCCCTACTCCAAGGAGAAAAGCGATGAGTTCCGCAAGGACTGGGGCGCCTGGAACCGAATGGGGGCGACGAAGATGATCTATCGCCCGAACTACATGCATGGTGGCGGCATAATGCCGTATTCTTCGGCTAGGCTGATGGCTGCGGACATAAACTTCGCATACGCCCGGGGTTTGATCGCGATAAGCCAGGATTCGCTTATTGGCGCATG
>JAGBFY010000161.1 GCA_017936245.1 Kiritimatiellia bacterium | reverse complement strand
CAGGTGAACATCGCCGCCGACTGCCAGAAGGATATTCCCACCCGTCAGCCTGATGCGTCCGAGTATAAGTGGACTCCTGGCGCAGCGTACAGCCACATCTGCACGAACGAGACGATCTCCGGCGCGGAGATGAAGGAGATCCCTGAAACGGGTTCGCCGCTCATCGGCGACATGTCGTCTGACATTCTTTCCTGCCCGCGCGACTACAGCAAGTTCTCGATGTTCTACGCCGGTGCGCAGAAGAATCTTGGACCTTCCGGCATGGCGGTTGTCGCTATCCGCAAGGAATTTGCCGAGAAGGGCGACGCCGCTCTTCCCACGATGCTTCAGTACCGTACCTACGTCGACGACAACTCGCTCTACAACACGCCGCCAACATGGGGTATCTACATCTTCGGCGAAACGATGAAGTGGGTCAAGAAGATGGGTAAGGAGAACCTCTTCAAGCTTAATGCTGAAAAGGCCGGCAAGATCTACGACGTGATCGATTCCACTGAGTTCTACCGTGGCACTGCCAAGAAGGAGTTCCGCTCCAACATGAACATCACGTGGCGCCTTCCCACCGAGGAGCTCGAGGCTCAGTTCATCGCTGAGGCGAAGAAGCTCGGAATGGGTTCGCTGAAGGGTCACCGCAGCGTTGGCGGCATCCGCGCCTCCATCTACAATGCGTTCCCGATGGAGGGTGTCGACGCTCTCGTCTCCTTCATGAAGGACTTCGAGAAGAAGAACGGCTGACAACTGCTGTCCATGCTGAAAGCAGGCAGGGGAAGATTATTCCCCTGCCTGTTTGCTGTTGCGGACAGGTTGCCTTGAACATCAAAAAACGCTGCCGTGCCTGTTTGACATAATGATCCGTTTTTGATATCCTATACGCCTGTTTTTCCCAAAGGGGGAAAGGCGAAGCGAACGGCGGGGAGATATCCGACTCCACGTCAAAGCGGATTAGTTGATCAAAACTTGACAGAAAGGATAATAAAATGGATATGCCTACCTCGGCCCTTACGGGTCTCTCCCTCAAGGATCTCTTTGACGCCGGTCTGCACTTCGGCCATCAGACGAAGCGCTGGAACCCGAAGATGAAGGGTTACATCTTCGACAAGCGCAACGGCATCCACATCATCGATCTTACGCAGACCGTCACGCTTCTCGACGAAGCCGCCGCGTTTCTCAAGAAGACCGTTCTTGACGGCAAGAAGGTTCTCTTCGTTGCCACCAAGAAGCAGGCTCAGGAGCTCGTCAAGGTCGCCGCTGAAGAGTGCGGCCAGTACTACATGACCGAGCGTTGGCTCGGCGGTACGCTCACCAACTCCAAGACCATCCGCGGTTCGGTCAAGCGCATGCGCCAGATTCAGGCTCTTGCCCGTCAGAACAACGGCGAGCTCTCCAAGCACAAGCAGGAGGCCTCCATGCTCCGCCGCGAGCTCACCAAGCTCGAGAAGAACCTCACCGGTATCGCCGACATGGCGGAGCGTCCGGGCGCAGTGTTCATCGTTGACGTCTGCCGCGAGGCCAACGCCGTCAAGGAAGCTGTCCGTCTCGGAATCCCCGTTGTCGCTCTCGTCGACACCAACGCCGATCCTGATCCGATCGATTTCGTTATCCCCGGCAACGACGACTCCGTGAAGGGTGTCGAGATGGTTGTCAAGGGTATGGTCAAGGTCATCAAGGAAGCCAACGACGAATATTCCGCCAAGGCCGCTGAAGAGTCCGCCAAGCGCGAGCAGGAGCGCAAGGATCGCGACGCCGCTG
>JAGBFY010000160.1 GCA_017936245.1 Kiritimatiellia bacterium | reverse complement strand
CTGTCCCGGCCATTCCAGATAGGCCAGCGCATCGGTCTCCACAGGCAGTTCCGCCCATGCTTCCGGATCCTCGTCCGGCACATCGGGGACGGTATCCGCCGGATCCGCGGTTCATGGCGAACCTGATCCTGCCCACGCCAGAGACATCCTTCGGATTCATCATGCAGACCTTGTGCATGAAGGCGTTCTCGATGTTGAACACATACACGCCGTCGCACCCGGATGCCATCGCGTCGACGAAACGGGACGCATAGAATTCCCTTGTCATACGGCCGGGAAGAATCGGGAGCTTCTTCCTGGAAGCGCCGCGGGGAATGCGCGTTTCATCAAGGGACGCATAGAACTTCACGCCGTAGGAATGCGCGAAATCAGCCGAAACCTTCCAATGGTTGAGTCTGAAATACCCCGCGCCGATCCACACGTCCACAAGCTTTTCCTCGAACCATCCCTTCAGATCCACGCCTACAGCGCGGCAGTACTCCACGGAATCGGGAGCGCGCATCACAATCACTATCGGACGGTTCTTCCTGCGGCCGACCTCCTCGGTGATCGCCTTCAGATCGCGCATGAGCTGTGTCATCTTCGCGATTTCCGATTCCGATGCCACACCGCCCATAGCCACCGACTTGAACAGCATGAAGTGACGGTTGAAATCGTATTCGATTCCGTCAACATCATAATTGGTGACGAGCTCGCGCACAAATTTCTTCATACGCTCGCGCACGATATCGCAGTCGAAGTTCACGCAGCTCCATCCGGCATACCCCTTGTACAGACCTTCGCTTTTAGAGCCCTTCTCGAGATTGCCCATAAGACATTCCGGATGCTGCTGCTTGAACGGCGGGAAAAGCGCGCTGAGCTTTCCGGGCTTGGAGGACGCATCGTGCTGATCGTTGACGCGAATCGAGACGAAAACCTCCAGATTATTCGTAGCGCAGAATTCAGTGGCCATCTGAAGCGCGTCCGTGCCGATCTCCATGAACTTCGTGAGCGAATTGTAGCATCCGCCGTTCGGATGAGGCACCGTTCCGGTAAGAGGTTCGCCCGCCTTGGCGCAGGTGAAATGGCCGAAGCCCGCGCTCTGTGGACAGTAGGAGACGGTATTTATGCAGGTGCCGAGGGCATCCTTCAGGCGCCGTCCGGTGAAGTTCTCAACGGTAACCGGCAGATTGGAGGGCCAGTACAGCATGTCGCAGCCGTCCGTGTTGTACACGAGCGTGCGAGGACGCTCCACCGCCGCCTTGCGCTTTGCCTCCCAGGCATCATCCTGAGTTGAGCATCCTGCGATGAGCGCCGCCGCGACGGAGACAAATGCAATTGCATTGAGCTTCATATTATTTCTTCCTTTTTAGATTTTCATCTCAAGACCACCGTTGTGCCGCGCATATAACGCAGACTCAATGCCCCGCCATCAAGCCTGAGCTTGATATTCGGCACGGACACGCCGTCGACAAAGACGGAAGCCGAAACCAGCGACTCCGCGCCTTCGATCTCACCCGAAACCGTCAACACCTTCGCTTTTGCATCACGCACATCCGCATCGGCGGCAAGAAGCACGTCGATCTTGAGACCGCCCTCAACAGACAGGTTGCCACCGATGCGGAGAGTATCCGTCTGCCCATCCCTGACGCGCAATCCGCCGCCCTGTGCGATTGAGACGTTGTTCACCAGACCGGTACCAGAGAGATACGCGCCTTCATAAACGCGCACTGTATCCGAAAGGGAAAGGTTGCCATCAACCTGCAATGTACCCTCCAGAACCTTCGGATCGCCATTAAAGCTGAGGGAATTGTATCCTGATGGAGTTGAGTTATGTTTTTTAACATGCCTTGGCGCTGTTATGCGCATCGTCCCGAGACCTGTCTTTCGGAAGCCGAATTTCCAGTCATCAACACGATGGTTGCCGTCGGCCGTATCATTTCTGAAATAACCATAACCTATGATAAACGGAATGCCGAATGTCGCATCAACCATTGAATCATCTGTTACATCGGCAATATCAAATACATTTTCAGGATATCCATTGAGTGACAAAGCTTCTCGACCCATTTGTTCTGCATCACCAAATGCCGCATCACTCAGGTTCCATTCAAAAGGAACACTTCCTCTTACAGTAAAACACTCTTTCACCATGAATCTTCCGTAGTTGCTTGGACCGTAACCAGGCGCAATGGAACCTCCGTTGGAGAACTCAACATTGGGAAGCAGAAATCCCTGTCCTGCATAATTGGTGAACGCGCCGCCATCGAACACGAGTGTTATATTTATGTTGGTGCACAAGTTTGTTATTCCACCCTGAGAACCAAAGCAGTTTCGATTGGGGAAGTAGAGAGAAGCTCCTGACTTTACCACAATTCTGCGGCTTTTGTTTGTAAGACATCCTAACCAATGGTCACTTTTTGAATTGGACACGCTAGGACTTACCAAACTTGATGAATTCAACTGCCAGTTGGGGCCAACCTGAAGAATTCCTTCTTGCACCACAATATCTCCGCTGAAAGTGTTCAACGCATTCGTAAGTGCAAGAGTTCCAGATCCAGACTTTATCAACCCTCCATGAGTTCTCATGACGACAGGAGTATGGTTGGTGCAATGATCACATAACATTGCACCTATTATTACATCCTCCGCGCCGTCGCCGGATATCTCATCCACACAGAACTCGGTCTTTGGCTCGCTCCAGAGAGAAAAATGCCTGTATTTTTCGTTTGTGTCAAGTTGAAGAAAATCTTGTTGAAGCAATTCGTAGGGAGTACTTCCTTTAAAGGTCAACTTTCCTGAAAGCGTCATCACACCGTATCCGTTATACCCGCGAAGCCCTGAAAAATCGAACACGGAATCATCAAAGGTCATCGGACCTATTTTAAGATGTCCATTTACGTCAGACGCCTTGAACGTGCCGTTCTTGACAACAACGGGCGGAACGACCTGTTCCGTCATGTTAGCATTGAATATATTCCGCATAGCGAAGTGCAATGTGGCGTTTGTACCGGCGAAGAACACCATGTCAGGATTCAGTCTCAGGTTCGAGAGAGACTGCTGTCCGCTAAACACAATCAATCCCT
>JAGBFY010000159.1 GCA_017936245.1 Kiritimatiellia bacterium | reverse complement strand
CGCACCGTGCGAGCGTCTCCCATACGTTCAGCAAGTGTTAACCTGGCACCTGCTGTTCCGTATCATACTCCAATCCGCGTCAGACTTTCAACCCCTATAGTTGCTCTTAAAAAAAGAACGCGGATACATTACCAAACAGACTCCTTTCATTCTGCTAGTCCAGCCGAGTTTTGCTCGGCGTACGTGTCCCTTGATTTTCCCTTGATTTTCCACCCGCTACCACTCTGAGGAGGGTTTATTCTTTGCTCAAGTTGATAAAGTACCTTGAAAAACATCATATTAATATGATATAATCACAGGCACTTTAAGAAAAAAAAATGGATTGCCATGCGTTATCATAATCGACATTTGGAGAACGAAATCAGGGAAAGTCTTGCATTTTACAAGGCTATCCTACTCATTGGTGCGCGTCAAGTCGGAAAAACCACCCTGTTACGTCATGTATTTCCTGATTTCAAGATTATAACGTTCGACCCTGTTTTGGATATTATGCAGGCACGAAGCAATCCGGATCTTTTTCTGGAAAGCATTGGAACTCCTGTGATTCTTGATGAAATTCAATATGTGCCCGAACTTTTTCCGGCGTTGAAGCGGCGCATGGATGATCAAGGCATAACAGGTCAGTATGTATTGACTGGTTCCCAGAATCCTATGCTTCTCAAGCAGGTTGCGGAGAGTATGGCTGGGCGTGTGGCAATATATGAAATGGAATCTTACTCTGTTCAGGAGCGGATCATTGCGGATTCGGTGAAAATGCCATGGATTTCGCGTTTCATTGAAAATGGATGCGATTGGAAACTCATGCCTCAGTTATCCAGCCAATCGTTTGATGAATCATTGATGGAGGTACTGTGGCGTGGAAGTCTGCCTGATGCGGTACGCCTTCCTCTACGCCAGGTCGGACGTTATCATGCATCATACATATTGACGTATCTTGAACGTGATGTCCGAATCGCAGGACATGTGGAAGATATCGAAAAGTTTTCTCGGTTCCTTGCGTTGTGCGCAGCACTGTCAGGACAAGTTGTGAATCGTGCGCAGCTTGGGCGTGAAATTGGCATTGCACCGGCAACGGCAGAGAAGTGGTTGGCGATTCTTAAGGCGACTTTCCAATGGCATGAGCTTGCGCCATGGAAAGGTAATACAATCAAGCGAATCAGCGGAAAAGCTAAAGGGCTTTTTTCGGACACAGGGCTTGTTTCACATCTATTGAGGCTTTCGTCTCCAGAGGCGGTTCTTGCCGCACCACAGAGAGGTGCAATGTTTGAGACATTTGTCGGGAATGAAATCCGCAAATCCCTTTTGGGATTTGCAGGCACGGTAGGGCATTACCACTGGCGTACCGATGCGGGAGCAGAGGTTGATAATGTTCTGGAGGTAAATGGTCGGCTTCATCCATTTGAGGTCAAATGCAAGGACAACCTCAATGCTTACGACATGCGAGGCATACGTGCCTTTCGCGAGACCTATGGAGATACCGCAGGAGACGGCGCCATCATCTATGCAGGGCGAAATGCATATAAATTAGATGAAAAGACATGGGCCGTACCATGGACTGCGGCATGATACCAATACGCTTCGCCGCCGCACCCGTACAACGCGCAGCTTGCGCGTTGCATTTTGAAGGGTCTGTCCCTTCAAAATGCAGCAGAAATCATCCAATTAATCAATCATCCACCCACACTTTTTAACTTATCTCACTTTTTCAAAGACCCCTTGAATTTCCATGCACATGCCCGAAATTCATCTATCAGACCTTTTGCGCGTTCGGGTCGTTCGTTACGCCCTTTGAGAAGTCAAACCTGGTCATATCGATTTCGTCGACGGTGAACGGCTTTGCCGTTTTCCAGCCGCCACGTGTATAATCAGGAAACTCAACGACTGCCGAACGCGCATTAACAGACTTCTCGGTAAGCTCTACAATCGACGAATATGTTGCAAGATCGTACACATCAGTGTCGAGAGGAAGGCCGTTCTGAAGGCAGTATGCCCAACGTAAATCCATAATGAAGTCCATACCTCCATGACCACCAACCTTCTTGGCTATCTCGCCTGCGACTTTCCAGAACGGATGCTTGTACTCGTTGCGGATCTTTTCAGCCTTATCGTTCGGGAAGTAATGATGCGCTCCCATATCACCGGTCTTTTCCTCCCATGCCATCATGAGAGACGGGTAGCTACGGTAGATGCCGTTGGTACCGAGGAACATATTTCCACGGTCATATGGGCTCGGTGTACAGACATTATGCTTAAGCGTAAGAATCTTTCCATTGGCAGTATGCAGCATGGACATATTGATATCTCCTTTCAGCATCTTGGCATTATGCCGCCAGTCGCTCGCAGGAAAGTTATCGCGTCCGTATTGTTCAAATGATGCGGACTTCGTCTCCATTGATACAAGGTAATCAAAACGGTCACCGCGGTTTATGTCGAGACAACGTCCCGCAGGAACGAGGCCGTGCGTAGGATAATAATTGCCGTGCTGCTCCATATGACGTTTGATGCGCCAGAACCGTCCATCGTGCGGCTTATACTGAAGAGAACGCTGATCATGCTGATAGCCGACTTCGGCCTGTACGATTTCACCAAGCTTGCCCTTCTTCACGAGGTTGAACGCAAGCATCTCGAATTCGCCGTATGTGCAGTTTTCGAGCATCATGCAGTGACGCCGATACTTCTCCGCCGCCTCAACCGTAGCCCAGCACTCATCGAGCGAGAATGCTCCTGGTACTTCCTGAAGAACATGCTTACCATGCGCCATCGCATAGACATTGATCGGACAGTGAAGCGGACGAGGCGTTACAGAATAGACGACATCGACCAAATCGCTGTCGCAAAGTCCCTTCCATGCATCCTCGTCACCGTTACGGCTCCATTCCTTTGCCGCTGGATATCCATTATCCTTAAGCCACTTCTGAACAAGGTCAAGACGCTTCGGATTGATATCAGAGATTGCGGTGACTTCGCATCCGGGAATCTGTGCGATACGCCGTGCCGCCGGGGCGCCACGACTTCCAACGCCAATCACCCCAACGCGCACTTTCTTCATGGGTGCCACACGAAAGCCGTGCATGGGAGCTCCAACTCCTCCACCCAATCCGCACATTGCCGACTTCTGGCTCATGCATCCCGCCGCCATAGCCGCAGCTCCCATCCATGCTGCTCCAGTCAAAAACTCACGTCTGTTCTGATTCATGATCTATCGTTCTCCTTCTTTTGATTACTCATTTTGCCACAAAAGCACCATTCACAAACGGAGTTCCTCACCGTATGATGATGCGGGTGCCGCAGGACTCAAACTTGAGATACAGGCCATCGGAACGCATCTCAAATCTCGCCTTGACCGTACCGTCGGCATTGCGTCCACTCCATCCTGAAGCGTCACCGGACAGAGATTCCGATTCGACCACACGATACGACTCTCCGCAAAGCAGACCATCCCAGTCTGATATCTCGATGAGTCCTTTGGACTCAATCGAGAATGCATCCACCTCAAGCTCGAAGAAATCACCGGCATCATTGCGCACAATGGTGAATGTTCCGCCTGACTTGAGCGACAGCGGGGCTGAGACCGTCGAATCTCCGGTAACAGCCAACGCCTTGGATACGGATATCGTTCTTGAAGAAAGGTTTCCGCCAACCGTGAGATTCGTAACCGACAC
>JAGBFY010000158.1 GCA_017936245.1 Kiritimatiellia bacterium | reverse complement strand
GGCGCGTCGTTGACACCGTCTCCCACAAACGCAACCAGACTGCTCTTTTTCAGATCCTCAATATAGGCGACTTTTCCTTCCGGAAGACAGTCCCCTTTGAATTCGTCGATATTCAGTTTGGCGGCAACGCCTTTGGCAACGCTTTCCCGGTCGCCGGTGACCATTGCGCAACGTCTGATGCCAAGTTCTTTCAGGCGGCGGATTGCTTCTGCGGATTCGGAACGGATTTTATCGCGGAATCCGATCCAGCCGATCAGCTTCCCATCCTGCGCGACATAAACCACGCTCATCCCTGTGGATTCCTCCGGTTGCGCTTCGGGAAGCGCGATATGGAACGCTTTCAGCCAGATGGCACGCCCGACCAGCGTGACTTTGCCGTTCAGGGTGCCCTCCACGCCGGTTCCGGGAGTTTCCTTGAAGTTTGCAACCTGCTGCGGCTGGATGCCGACCTCTTTTGCAAGTTTCTGAAGCGCAAGGGCTGTCGGGTGATTGCTGTGCGCTTCGATGGAAGAGGCGATCATCAGAAGTTCCGCAGGTTCCACGCCGTCGACGGGACCCAGTTTTGCAACGGCAAGCTGTCCCTCTGTCAGCGTTCCGGTCTTATCGAATACGAACGCACGGATTCTGGAGGCAAGCTCCACGAGATGGCTGACATTCTTGACCAGGATGCCGAGGCGCGCAGCCGCAGCCACCGAGGCGACAACCGTGGTCGGGGTTGCAAGAACCACCGCGCACGGACATGCGATCACCAGCAGAGTGATGACGCGCTCCATGTCTCCATTGGAGAGCCACCATGTGATGATGGCAAGCATCAGAATCGTCGGTGTGTAGAATGCCGCATATTTGTCGATCAGCCGGACCACCGGAGTTTTGCTCTTTTCCGCAGCAAGAATCATATCTTTGACTTTGCCGAGCGTGGTATCGCTGCCGACTTTCGTGATCTTGACATCCACGCTTCCGGAAAGGTTCTGTGTGCCGGCGAAGACATCGTCCCCGACCGCTTTGTCCACAGGGAGCGATTCGCCGGTGATTGACGCCTGGTTGACCGCACTGAGTCCGTTGACAATTACGCCGTCCACCGGAAAATTGTCTCCGGGACGGACGTTGATGATATCTCCAAGCACAAGTTCGGAAACTTTGACCTCTGTGGCGACACCGTTTACAAGTTTGCGTGCGGTATCCGGCGCAAGACGGATCAGCTCCTCAATGGAACGCTGGGCGCCGCTCGCGGTATGAGTTTCAATGATGATTGTCACCAGCAGGAAGAACGCGATGATTCCGGCTTCGCGGAAATCCGCCGAAGTGAATGCGGCAAGAATCGCCAGCGCCACCAGTTCATTCATGTAGACGCGTCCTTCACAAAGGTCTTTGACCGCCGTCAGGATGATTGGAAATGCCAGAATGACCGCGCCGATGAAAGCGCAGAGCTCTGCGGCGAATGTCTGTCCGGGCAGGAGCCAGAGAAAAAGATAGGAGTTCAGGATCAGGAAACCGCCGACGACAGCGAATCCGATTCTGCCCATGGACCTGCCATGCCCCACGCCTTCTCCGATCGGCGCACCGCAGGAGATGCAGCGCGTCGGTTCTTCCGGAGAAGCTTCGTGATGATGCCCGCATCCGCATGCGGAAGTATGTTCATGCGCGTGATCATGTGCGCATCCGGGACCGTGTTTGTGTGCTGTTTCACTCATTATTTCTGATCCTTCGCTGTCTTGTCTTCATTTTTCTTGATTACAGGTTCCGGATTAAGTTTGAGCCTGAGTTCCTGTTTTGAATTCGGGACTTTGCTCAGGATAAACTTATCTTTCATGAGTGCCATGGCATCCGCGAGAGTGGTCGAATAAAGCGAGACCATCACGGCGTCAGGGTTCTTTTTGTATTCTTTCAGGATTGCTTCAAAATAGGAGATGTCAGCCTTGACTTCCGCTTCAATGCGCGCTTTGTAGGATTCCGCGTCGGCGATGATCATTGCCGACTGGGATTTTGCGCTGTTGGCGGCTTCGATCGCTTTGGCTTTGGCGGTTTCGATCTCAATTGTCGCCTGTGTGCTGGCGCTTGCGGCTTCATCGAACGCGGCAATGGTCTGGAGCGGCGGGCGTTTCACCGGAAGGGCAAGGCTTTCCACTGTGACTCCGATCTGCATGTCATTGAGCTGTTTGACCAACTGCGCTTCAACCGCGTTGATGTAATCGGTCGTCTTATCGTAGAGAATATCCTTGATGTCCCATGTGGCGGTTACTTTGATGATGCATTCGTCCAGAACATTTTTGATCATGGTGGTTGCGCCGCGCGTGCCGAGCAGTTCTCCGTCGAGTCCTTTCATGACTTCATC
>JAGBFY010000157.1 GCA_017936245.1 Kiritimatiellia bacterium | reverse complement strand
CCAGATTCAGAACAGAATACCTGTTTGTCAATTCCGCATACCGTTTACGTCCTGCCGACACTTCCCAGTTCCATGTCAACGAATCTCCCAGCATCACAATATCCACCGTCTTGCCCTGACAGGCTTCCACCTCGGCATTACGCCGGTCATACGCCTTCTTGAGATATGGTTTCTTGGGATTCTCATTCCATCTGAATTCCGGCGTGACCGCCAACCAGGTATGTTTGCCGCCCTTGTGCGCCCGCCCCTTGATGCCGCGCAACTTTATCCAATTGGGCGTAATGGAGCGCAGCTCAGCCGGTATTTTCCGATCCATATCAGAAGTCTGCCAGACCCCATGCCACACATTTCCATTCTTGACAAGCGCAATGTCTACCGGCTCCTCCATCGCAAGCGAGATGCCAGGCCCCTCCACACGCGTAACCTCCCCACCGCACAGACCTGTCATCGTGCCGTTTTCTACACGGGCCGCAAAAAGACCGCGCGCGGCATATCTAACCTCTTTACCGCCTGTTTGAAGCATACCGGAAACAGGATCACCGGCATAATCAGGGCAACCACCCTTGACACGCACAACCGTACCATCCGTCAACCTGAATTCTCCGTCCGACAAAAGAAGCCTGTTTTCACGTCTATCCCAGAAGCCGGTCTCAGCCAGAGGAATCTGCCTGACCGCATCGAGAGAAGCAAGATATTCAGCGACAGACTGTACATCCGGATCGACAAAAATCCGCGTACAAATCCGCTTCGCTCCGATGAAGTTATCCCATTTCTGCTTTTCGCTCTCGGAAAGGTGATAGAGAACGCAGGCCGCATAACGCTGTTTGCCGACCCTCACTATACCATCCTGATCAAGTATAAACGTTCCTGCCTGAATTTCACTTGCGGGATAGGCGTCGGCATAATATCCCATGCCGCCAAGACCATGAACAACGCCTTCGCCCCAGTCCCGGTATCCGGCATCCAACCAATCGACTAAACGGTCATGGCCAAAGATATGCAACACCGGACAATCTATCGGCGCACGCGAAACAAGCGGCAGCAGACGCGAAATCTGCTCGGCACGCATTCCGTCATGGTTGAGGAGATCGGCGTTCCGGTGAAAAGTGCGCTCTTCCACGTTTGTATAGCAACCGACAGACGTGTTTTTCATATCCCAATCGAAAATACCGTGATAAACCATCCGCCCTCCGCAGGCGATATACCGCCAGAGCGTCTTCACATAGTGTTCGGGATTCTTTCCGTAGCCTTCATTCAACCAAAGAGGCGTTCCAAACTTCTTCATCATTCCAGTTGAAACCGGAACGGGATTGACCTCATCCGATTGAGACCAGTCGCGCTTTGACGCCCACCAGGAAAGCCCGTTATGCAGAAACTCCTCGTACGAAAACGGCGGATGCCATGTGACATGCTTTGCAACATATGTATCCGCCCCGAAGGACTCTTTCACGGAAGCGTAGAAATCCGTTTCTGTTGCGACACACGCATCATAGATGGACATCGTGTACGCAATCGCCGCCGCATGCGCTTGCGGCGTGTCAATACGCAGCGCCAACAGCGGCAGATCGTCCGCAAGACTGCGCCCGCCGGATCTCTTTTCGTAGAGCCGCGCAAAATGCTCCGAATACCAATAGGCAAGACGGTTTTTGAACGCCGGTGTATTGGGTTTCTGAAACCCGTACTCATCCCGCATAACGCCCGGCACGCCGAGCTTCTTGTAATACAGCATCATTTCCCGCGAGAAAGCGACAAGTCGCGGAGAAGAGGGATCGATCTGCTTCAACGGCCATTCAACTTCCGCCAAGAGCACCTCGTTCGATGAAAGCCCTCGGACAACGCCGGTCACAACATCCTTCGAAACGGAAACATCCATGGCTGAAACCGGTCGCATCTGAAGCCCCTTCACTGCACGAACAGACACAATGCCCCCTTCCTTCCAGTGCGAATACGGATTGCGCTTCCCCGAATCGGACATCAACTCCTGCTTTACTTCAAAACGGGCGACTCCTTCCGCATCAGGTCGGCAGACGGCAAACTGACGAAGACGAAGATAATCATCAGGGTATCTAGCAAGAAACGCATCGCGCATATAGCGCGGATCCAACTCCATCAAAAGAGCAATCCCCGAATCCTTCAGCCGTTCTGACATGAAGGACAGTTTCTTCGCTAAATTCGGATTGTCATGCTCGACAGCACGACAGCAATAAGTCAGGATATTCCAATCGCTCTTCTCCCGGAAAACTTCCGCCAACCGGCCTTGAAGTTCATTGGAAGTTTTTTCCGCATCCTGACTGGAAATGCCGGCAAAAGCGTTCTCCGGAACAATCCAACTCGGCAGCCGCCGCAAACAGCCGCCGTTGTTATCCCGGTAAAAACGTGCGAGTACATCCTCCGCTTCAGCTGCGATCGCCTCCTGCGCAGATATCAGGAGGCAAACCGCAGCAAAGCAACCTTTCAACACGGAGCTGGCATTCATGGAAAGCGATCGGCTCATCATCTCAGCACCATCACCGTGCCGCCGCCGTTCATCTGCATCCAAAGCGCGCCGTTTGCAAAAACGAATCTTCCTTTGCGTCCGTCCTTGGCAGGATCGAATGTCCATCCCTTCGTGTCGGTTGGACCGGTGTAGCCGGAGCACTTCCCGATAAAGAGCCTGCTTCCGGCAAAGATGCTCTCTGAACCGGCCTCAGCGACAATATGCCCCGACTCCGGCAGGATGATTTTGCCGTCCGTCTGAACAAGCGGCGTCTCACGATTTGCCAAAGAAAGAACGATCGTATTATCCTCGAAAGAAACAGGAACCAATACGCTCTTCGCCTTGAGGGGACCCGTCGATCCTTTCGCGACGACAAGTTCGCCGTCGCCCGTCACGCTTCCCGTAAATTGCGACCAATCGACCGAGCCGAAACGGGAGCCGCCCGCGACCGTCACATTTCCCGCACCGCAGATTGAATTGGAAACGACATGCATACCTTCCGCCCTGAACACGGCGCCATCGTCAACCGTAACAACCGAGTCATTCGGCAGGACAGGTCCGACATTTCCGCTCTTAAGCGATCTGGCAAGACTCTTCACTTCATACGCCGTCAGTTCCCGGTCGTAAATCCGCAGATCATCGATTGCACTCGCAGAGGCACCCGACTGTCCGGTGCGCCAGTTCACATAAAACTTCCCTGATGCAGGAATGTTCGCCCATGCCGTCGTACCGGTAGATTCAAGAACGCCGTCGCGATAGATTTTCAAGATGCATGCCATCGGATTATAGGTGACAACATAATGCACCCAACTGTGATCGGCCTGACGATTGCTGTCTGTATAGGCGGCTGTCACATCCGCCCCATTCCCTGTCTGCCTATAACTTGCATGGAATCTCCGAGGTGAGCCACCATATCCCAACCGGAACAATTTCTCCTTCTCATTCGTTCCCCAGTAGACAATCGAGCCCCATTCCGTTGCACCTTTAGCCATCAATCTGATTGATACCGTAACCGGATTGCGACCTGTCGGCAATCCAACCGGATATCCGCCGCCTTCCACCATGAGCGAGCAGCCTCCGTTCAACGCCTTGCCCATCGGCGAATAGGCTGACGAGAGAGTCGCAGTTGCAGGATTCGACATGTCGTTGTTGGCAACAAGACGGGACCTGCCCATTTCATCCTTGCCGATATCCGTCTCATCATCAAACCGCCAATGGGCGATCGGATCCGGAAGCAGATCCGAAGGCTTCGCGATTCCGGAGCGAAGATTGTATTCCCTCTCAACCTCAACAGCCGTCAATGCATGATTCCACACGCAAACATCATCAACAAACGCATCAAAGCGGTGATTGGGATTGCTCTCATGGTTGCCGAATATCAACGACTGCGCATCGGGCACAACCACCTGATTCCAATCAGCATCCCTTTCCTTCTCCAACGCAAGCGCCTTTGACGTCTTTTGACTGGCGAGCAATTTTCCATCGCACCACAGTTTAAGTTCCTGTTTTTCGTACGATGCGACAATATGATGCCACTGTCCGTCACCAATCGTCGGCACGGATGCATAGATATTAAGCGAATCGTCCGTTTTCGCATAGTTGTCAATTGAAAGCCGTAATTTCTTTGTAGACCCATCAAGCCACAGCATAAACTCTGTTCCTACATACCAGATGCCGCGGCGAAATACATACGCCGTCGATCCGCACTTCTCAAGATTCGGCTTCATCCAAAAGCTTACAGCCAAAGCACCGCCTTCTTTTGAAAACCCGTTTGCCGCAGTCATCCGCGCACCATCCACGCGAAATGCCTGATAATCGGATGTTTCTGCCGACGAAAGATGAATCGCAGGCCTTCCGTCAATACCGCCTTGAATCTGTCGCGGCGCGGCGCTTTTGCCGAACAGCGTCAGAGGTATACCGCCCGGACCGGAATCCGCGCCAAGATTATCCGCATCATCGAACGTCCAGTTTGCGACAAGGCCATGCCTGTAATTGCATCTCTTAATCCCAAGTGTTCCCGCCTTCACATGCGTGTCGCCCTTCCACGCATTGTCACCGGTAAGCGTCAAATCGTAGCTGGTGCCTTCCTTCACAAAATCTACATTCCCGCTGATGCGCGCATCAAACTGCGAAGAGGTCACTGAATCCGAACCAGAAACAGCAAGAGCATTTCCGCCGGACATGACAATCCCGCCCGTCGCGCCATCGCCCGAAAGAACGCCCAGCGTTTGATTCTGCGAAAATTTCATGGTACCGGCACCGTCAAAATCCATAGCCACACTCTTCGGAACGGCACTGCCGCTGTAATTGACAAGTCCGTCAATCAACCGGAAGCTTCCGGTGTAGTTAAGCGCACCGGCCCATGTATAATCCTGTCCGCCCCAAAGCGTCAAATTGCCTACACCGCTCGCACCCATATACATAGAAACGGAGGAATCGCTTGCAGCCTCAGCACTTCCGAGACTCAATGTACGTCCGTTTTTCAATATGATCATTTTCTTTTTATTGAGGCTTCGTGCATAAGTGTGGGTGCGTAGGTGGGTAAATGACGGTCGTCGAGAGAGCTTGTGAGGTGGCGGGGAACCCGGTATTGGCTGGGTTGTCTGGCTTCAGCCG
>JAGBFY010000020.1 GCA_017936245.1 Kiritimatiellia bacterium | reverse complement strand
CTGGAGTTCAGACGTGTACTTTCCGATCTCCGCCCGGCGTGTGCTCTGTGGGCGCCTGATTCACGGAACTCTTGAAATGCACGTTCCCGTAGCCACCCGCACCACCACTGGCGATTATCACTTTCTGACCAGGCTCGAGAATATCCGCAACGAGTTCCCCCGTTTCGGAGTCGGTAACAATCGTACCTGGAGGGACATCCACGACCAGATCCTTGCCGCGGCGCCCGTAGCACTTGCGTCCTGAACCCGGCACACCATCCTCCGCAAAGAGGTGCGGATCATAGTAGAGGGATATGAGCGAATCCACGTGCGTGCTTGCACGGAACACCACATCGCCGCCGCGCCCGCCGTCACCGCCGTCAGGCCCGCCGAACGGAACGAGAGCCTCACGACGGAAAGTCGCAGCCCCATCGCCGCCCTTTCCTGAACGGACGATCACATCTACCTGGTCTATGAATGTTCTTGTCTTCATTTCAAGCAAACGGACGTCCGGCACAAAGCCGAGCGTCCGCCCTCATACGCGTTGAATCTACGCGGATTATTTCTTTCTCTTGACGAGCTTGCGGACAGCCTTGTGCGAGCAGAACGTACGCTCAGTGTAGAGCTTGGCGCGCCAGGAAGCGGAGTTCTTCACGACGCGGATCTTCTCGATCGCAGGGCTGTTGAACGGGAAGAGCTTTTCGACGCGCACGCCGTAGCTGTCACGGGAAACCGTGAAGTTGCCGGATGCGTTCTTGCGGCCGTTGTCGACTGCGAGCACCTTGCCCTCGAAATCCTGAAGACGGGTCTTCTCGCCTTCCCTCACGCGGATGGAGACGCGAACGATGTCACCAGCCTTGAACTCGGGGAAGTTCTTCTCCGCGAGCTTCGCCGTCTGTTCGGCGTTGATCTTGTCCAGAATCTTGATACCCATTTCAAACCTTCTTTCTTCAGGTTAGGCCTTATGCCTCTTCCTTCTTGGCGGGAGCCTTCGCCTTGACCGCGTGGTGCGGCTTGAGGGCGGGGTTCTTCGCGCGACGGATCAGGGACGCAGCCGTCTCGGTGGGCTTGGCACCCTTGCTGAGCCAATAGTCGACACGCTCGACATCGAGCTTGAAGTTGTTATCCTTGAGAGCGGTGTCGTACCAGCCGAGAATCTCGAGGAACTTGCCGTCGCGCGGGGAGCGCTCGTCGGCCGCCACGATGCGGTAGGCAGCGTGGTTCTTGCATCCGGTACGGCGCAGTCTAATTTTAACCATTTCGTTGTTTCCTGTTCTTTGTTCGGTAAAAACGGGTGTGTAGGATATCACATTCCGCCCTCGAATGCAACAAAAAAACATCAAAACCGATTTTTCGACTTTCCAATCAAACTGCATCGGGAACATATCACCCCAAAAGCACCTCAGAACGCATAGACTGGCTCGCCACATGCCACGGCATGGTCTTGAACTTGCGCGAGAGCATCGAAAGCCGGCTTCGTTTCCGCATCAGCTCCGTATCCCCTTCCAACGGAAGCTCCTTGAGCTTACGGCACACCGCATCGAACCAGAAACGGCAAAGCACCTTGCGCAGGTTGTCTGACGGTTCAAGTTCGGAAAACGCCGCACGGTTCTGAGAGAAGAAAATTTCCTCCAGCACCCACGCCTCATTCGGCGGCAGCTCATTTTTCAGATTCACAATGGCATCCGTCTCTCCACGCGTCTCCCGGACGTAGGCTTTCACGAATCCTCCGGTGACGTTATGCGCAAAAAGCCCATCATGCACATAGGCTTCAAGCATGTCGGCAATCTGCGAATTCGTCCCCAGTCCGAACAGAAACTCCATTAGAGCCATCTCGGTATCTGGAGGCGGATTGTTCTCCGGGGCGGAGGCCTGTTCGCTCTGCGGAGCGGTAAAAGGGATCTCTTCCCCCTCCGGGAATTCCGGCACGTAATCCTCATAGACCTCGTTGTGTACATCCTGCGTCACAGACACGGGGCGAACCTGCTTCGGCTTTGGAGATTCCTGACGCACCATCGGCCTTGTCTTTTCCGTCTCAAGTTTGGCAAGATCCTCCTCAAGCGCAGAGACAGGTATCTTCAGAAGCTTCGCAGCCTCCTGCATGAGCCCCGCCCGCATAACTGCTCCCGGACACTTCTTCACGAGTTCCAGCACAGCCCTGCCGGTACGGGAAATCGCATCATAGGAATCGGGATTGGATTCCTTCGACCGGGCGACATCGACCTGAAACGCCACAATGGAAACTGCGTTATCCAGACACGCCCTAAATGCCTCTGCACCATTGAAACGGAGAAGCGAATCAGGATCCTCACCCTGCGGGAGCTTCGCAACACGAACCGTCATCCCAACTGAAAGCATCTCGCCAGCGGTGCTTACGGCAGCCTTCTGTCCGGCGGCATCCCCGTCAAACACAAGCACGGCGGCATCCGCGACCTTCTTCAGAATCTGCACATGCTCGCCTGTGAACGCCGTTCCCTGCGATGCGACGGCCGTATCGAATCCGCACGCATGACACCGCACGACATCGATCTGCCCTTCACAGACGATCGCTTCACGGACAGGCTTTGCGTTTGCGATCTTCCCTGCGGCAAGATCGAAAGCATAGAGAACGTTGGATTTTTTGAAGATGGGCGTAACCGGGGAATTTACGTATTTACCACCGCGCATCTTCGACTTGTCGGTCTCAAGCGTCCTGCCTGAAAACGCAATGACACGTCCCTGACGGTCGCGGATCGAAAACATCAACCTTCCGGCGAAAGGAGAATACCAGCGTCCACCCGGATAGCGCGGAGGCTTCAACACACCTGAAACCTCAAGTTCATCGGGAGTGAAACCGTGCTTCTTCGCCCATGTGAGCATGGCATCCGCACTCTGAGGCGCATAGCCTATCTGGAACTTTTCAGCAACCTCATCCGAAAGGTCTCGTGACGCAAGATACTCTCGCGCACGTGAAGCCTCCTTCGCATCCCTTATGCACCGACGGTAGAACGCGGCAAGCTCAGCATGGAGGGCGAAAAGGCGTTTGCGTACTGCGGCTTCTGGATCCTCTTTCGTTTCGATCTCAAGTCCGCACGCGGAGGCAAGCTTCTGCGCCGCCTCCATGAAGGTCAGCCCCTCATACTTCATCACGAACTTGATGACATCTCCGGATTCACCGCATCCGAAGCAGTGATAGTACCCCTTTGCCGGCTGGAT
>JAGBFY010000156.1 GCA_017936245.1 Kiritimatiellia bacterium | reverse complement strand
GGAACGTCAGAACGGCCCCTTCCGACAGATGCAGTTCCACGTTGGAGCGCAGTTAAATCGCCTTTTCCGACAACCACTCTCCCGGCGGCACCACGACACGCCCGCCGCCCGCCGCTGCCGCCGCGTCAATCCTGGTCTGGAGATCGATCGGCCGCGCGTTCGCGTATGTCATCGACAGTCGTATCGTGCGGGACAGCGTGCGCTTCTCGCCGGGTTTGAGGACGTAGGCGTCTTTCTTCTTGAATCTTCCGTTCTCCACGCACAGGAACCGCATCCAGTCGTCGGCGGCAATCGGCGCGACCGTCTTCGACAGATGGCTATTGGCGTCGGGGCGCCACACGTGCAGCCCGGCGCCGCCCGCATCCGAAAAGGAAAGCGTCCGGCCGCCAACCGGATCTACGAGCGCGTATTCCGGCGAGTTCTCTTCCACCACCCGGCACTGTAGCGAATCGGCAACGGAAAAATATGGGTGTATCGCCTCCGTCACCTCGAACGGACTGTCGCCGGTATTTTCGCCGGTCATCGACACAACAAGCCGATCAGTGAGACGTACCGACACGGTGAGCGCGAAATCGTGCGGAAACTCCCGGCGAGTGTCGGAATCGGATTCCAGCCGCAGGATCAGTTCGCTGTCGGTCCACGAGTGCCGATTGGTTCCAACGACCTTGAAATCGTGGTAGCGCGCGATGCCGTGCCGCCGCGCCCCTTCCGGCCCGAGGCCTGCGAACCACGGCAAGCACAGGGGCATCCCGCCTGTGCCGGTCTTGGACGCGAAGAACACCTCCTCGCCGCCGACCGGGACATACGACACGACGCGCGCGCCGTGTGTATCGACGGCGACGGTTCCCATCGCATTGGTGATCGCAACAATAGTGCAGAACAGAGCTGTCGTCATTTTTTCATCTCCACCACAAGCAGGGCGTCCTCGAAACGCTCCGCGTTCCATCCGTCGAAGCGTCCTGAATCGCCGGTGACGACCAACCTGCCGCCGAAAGGAGCGATCCGACGGACAGGACCGCGGAAAGCAGACCTCCCAAAAGAAGTTTCCTGCGCCTCATTGCCATCACCGCAGGATCACGGTCATGCCGCGTGGATTAACGTACATGAGGCTGCCGTTGCGCCATTCGATGTGGGCACCCGCAGAATCGCCGTCCGTGGCGATGGTGACATCCGAATCGGCGAAGGCACCCGTCACGGACGACGCCGTGAGCAGCTTGAACGTGGACTTCCTGCCGGCATACCCACGTGCATCCACCGCGAGCTTCGCGCCGGACGCAATCACGAGGTTGGTCGCCGTCACGCCGCCCGAAAAGCCGTTTGCGCCGAAAACGAACCGCAGCACGCTCGACGTCTGGTTGGAGAGGACGAGCGTCTTCGCCGTGAACGTTCCCGTAGGACCGACCTGAATCGTACCGGCGCCGTCCGTGCCCACGTACACCTCCTTCGTCGCCGCGAACGTGCCGTTCGAGATGCACAGCAGGCCTTCAGCCGTCCTCTTCCCGATCCGACTGGAATCCGTCGTGATGTACGCGCCGTCGAAGTACTGGTTCGTTTCGCAACCGCCGATGTAGGTGCGCAGATTCGACCGCACGCTGCCCGCCGTCTGGATGAACGCGCCCTTGCCCGTCAGCATGCCCACCGCCATAATGCTGTTCGTCGCGTATTCCGTGAACGCGGGGCCGTCTTCGATCTCTCTGTTTTCCGCAGAGGCGGTGTTATCCGTGCTGATGGTGAATTCCTTGCCATCCATCAAAATCATACCGTCCGCCGCACCCGCGCCAACGATCACATGCCCCCAGAGTGCATCTATCGAGGTTGTATCGCCTGTGATCGTAATCCGCCCGACCGCAGGGTGCCCCGTGACGCCAGACGGCGCGCGAAGCCAGTAGCCCACCGTCGTTCCATACAGATATTTGAGCGGCGCATAGCTGTTGCCCGCCGCACCATGGTTGAACGACCCATTTGCATACACAGTCATAATGGCACCATCCGAAAGGTTGATTTCCCCTTCCGTGTCTCGGGTTGTGGTTGCAGAGTCGATGTAGCCAGCACGTATGCCGCTAGCTCCCGGTCGTATGGCCGCGCCAACAACATTGAGAGTCCCTTTCCCCTTTAGATTGCCGACGATCACATGGGTGGCCATCCTCTTACTGGCATCGGAGTAGCCCCACCAGCTCCCCTTCTTCATCGTCAGCGTTGACGAACCATCTAATGCCGCGCTCTTGCTGCCGATGTACAGGTTTTGAACGGAGTTGGAGATGCCGGCCGAGCCGTCAAACACCACCTCCGCCGTTTCGCCGTCCGCCGTGGGCGCGACGATCATAGAGGCACTATAGTTGAGACTCCCGGTAAATTCCATGCGAGCCGAACCGGAAAAGGTCGTCTTCCCCGTGCCGAACTGGAGAGTCCCGCCCTTGATGCTGTCCGAGTCGCCGTGAAGCTGGAAGAAGGCATCGCCGGAGAAGCGCATCTCGCCGCCGGCCATGCGCAGGAGGTTCGCAGCATTGTCGTTGCGCCGGTGGAGGCGCATCGTGCCGGCTACGTCCACGAGACCTCCCTTCTCGACGTCGATCACGACATCCTTCTCGCCGGGCGAGAAGTCAAAGAGGCCACCCGCCTCCACCTTCAGCGTGCCGACGGAGCCGGCACTGCCGACCGTCACGCGGCCGTGCGCGTTTGTCACAGTGAACGCGCCGCCGTTCTTCACCGTCAGCTGTGCGCCGTCCTTCAGGACGATGCGGTCATCCGCGATTGCATCGCCGGCCGCCGCAGTAGCGCCGCCGTCGTAACGGAAGTGGCCGCCGTCGCCCACCTCCACCTTCATGCCGGCGCCGAACGAGAGCCAGGCGCGCTCGAACGGCCACAGCGCCGTCACGTCAAACGTCGTCTCGCCCGGATCGCCGAACGCAGCGTTTGCAAAGGCCGTGAGGTTCGTCGCGACGGCGGCATCCGCCGCCACCCGCACCGTGAAGTCCTCGCCGTCGTTCAGCACCTGCGCCGGCAGAACCGCCGACGGAGCCGTGCCTCCAGCCCAATTCGCACCGTCGCTCCACGCGCCGGTGACGTGTCGCTTCCAGTCGGCAACCGAGCCGACGCGCGTGACCGTCAGCGTACCGGCCCCCTCGATCCAGGAGGCTTCGCGAATGTCTCCGGATGCGCTCTGCGAATAGGTCCCGTCTTCAGCCGTCACGCCAAGGCCCAACACTGCCTCCGCCGTCAATGCCACGCCGGACGGGATCTTCAGCTTTCCGCCCTGCTGGATGTACACGGTCTTCAGCGCCGGGAACGGATTGGCGATTCCGTTCTCCGGGCTGATCTCCAGCGTGCCGTCTTTCCAAATCCTGATCTCCGGCAGATTCCGCCACAGCGAGCCGGCGTCGATCCTCACCGTTCCGTTCGAGACGATCAACGCGCCCTCCGTCGTGTTCGTGCGGATCGAGAACGTCTGCACAAGCGCGGATTCCGTCGGTGCATAGAGGATTGACACCTTGCCGGCCACGGTTACGTATGTATTGGAACTCTGCGTCGCCCTCACCGTCAACGTCGCTCGATCGTCGGAGCGGTGGATGCGTTGGGTGTCTGAAGGCACTTGCACAGTGGTGGTGCTAGTACCGTAGTAAGTGCCGCCCAGCCGGTCGCAAGTCTGGTCATGCCCATTCAAGTTAAGTTCACCGCCCTGATGAGACCCCATCCACAAAACCGGCGCCGTTGGACACAGCACGTTTTCCGCTTCGCAGACGTAACGGCGGTAGTTGATTTCCAGCGCATTGTATGTCGCCGGCTGGTAAAGGTAGTTGTATCCGGCACCAGAGGGTTGGTTGGCGTTACCTCCAAGCATCTTCACGTCCACGGAACCGTGCAGATAAATGGAGCGACTGGAAGTTGCTTGAAAGTAAGCCGTCGCCGACGGCATGGTCACCGACCCGTAGATGTGGAGCGCGCTTTTTGCGAGCTGTCTCTCCATCTGGAAAGTGATGATCTTCGTAGAACTGGACGTGACGTCGTTGCTGATCGTGGCCGAATCATCGAAGATCAGATTCAGCTGGGACGAACTGCTCGACATGCCGATGTCCAGCGGCGCGCAGCAGGTCACGGGGCAGGCGTTCGACCAGACCGTCTTGACGGAAGAATCGCCCGTAAGCGTGATCTTCCTGCCCGTGAGCGTGATTGGCGCCGAGTTGGTGAAATAGACGCGGTTGATGGAAAGATTCTCCACGTCATTGCTGATCGTGGCAGTGCCCGTCCCGGATATCCACACGATGGCGCCGTCGCCTGGAACGACTTCTCCTTCCCAGTTTCCGGGGGTGCTCCACTTGCCGACACCGGCGTTGCCGGTCCACGTGCAGACGTTGCCCGCAAACGCGGTCGCCGTCAGCAATGAACTAACCATCATGAAGGTGCCGATCAACTTTACTTTCACCATTTTGTTTCCTTTTTATTGCTGGAGTTGTTCACAATTAGAACCAGATCGAGAACCAAGTGAAGTTGTCGCCGAAGCGGAAGTCGGCGACAGACTGGAAGTCGCAAACTTTAGCCGTGATGTCTTTCTCACCCTCCTTGACGAGGCGCACATCCCAGGCCGACATCACTCGGTCGGACTCGATGCGCGTAAGTATCGGGCGGTAGCCCTTGCCGATTACCGAGGTATCATCTTCGAGCTGTTCGGTATTCATGCCAAGGCGGCGTGATTTCGCCAGAAGCAAAGGGCCATTCCAGAGCGCAAGTGCGGGTGTTTTGCGGTAGAGGCGGCGAACATCCAGTCCTACATCCTTCTGCCATGCGAATGCGTTGCGTTTCGCCGCCCATTTGTCGGTCTCTTCAATCGTTGAAGGATCCTGCGGATTGGAAACCTGCGCGGCGGCGATCAGACGCGGATTCATATCGAAGCTGAGAACATAAGTTCCGCCGTTTTCCGTCACGTCCATTTTCGGACACCAGGACGGTTTGCGGAAAACAACTTTCTTGGGCGAACCGACGACTTCCACGGTCACTTTGTTCTCCACCGGATAGCCGCCGCGAATAGTGAATTTAACGCCGTTGAGCGTTACTGTTGCATCTGCAAACTGGTTGACATGGAACACCCCTTCTTTATCAAGCGTGACAACCGTAGAGGCGAAATCCATGAATGAGCGCGGAATGTTGTTCAAACAGCAGTGGCTGTATGCGTAGCCACAGGCTATCTTGTGTTCGTGACGTGCATTGGCGCGGACAGCGAATGCGGAGAAGAGTCCGTCGCGATCGACACCGGCGAAGAAGTTGTTGTAGTAGCACATCTCCACGGAGTCCATGTATCTATCTTCGCCAGTTATGAGATAGAGGTCGACGTTGAGTCGCATCCAGTGTATTGCGTCGCAGATTTCCGATGCCCCATTCGGACGCGAGGCCGCGCCGATGAACTTATCGGCAAAGCCAATGCCGCCGAACGGATTCGCTTCATATTTGTCGAGAAGATCGCGTATCTTGACGACCGTATCGAGGCAACGGCGTTCGCCGGTCACGCGGTAGTATTCGAGGAGTCCGTCAAGGCAGCTGAGCATTTCGTAGCTTTTCGCCCACTTTTGAGGTTCGGGGTACCATGTATGCAGAGCCTTGCCGGAGGCGGCGTTGCGGAAGAAGTTGGGGCAACGTCCGTCGTCACGGTTCCAGAGAGGAAGCATTTCGGATGCGAAGTCGAGATACTTCCTGTTGCCTGTCTCTTCATAAATCATGAGAAGCGGCTTGAGGATGGACATCGGCGGCATTCCGTTCATAACAGTCGTACCGAGATCGCACATCGGCACTCCGGTTCTGCGCACTACGTCTATCCAGTTGTTGAGCTGCGCCTCAACGGAGGCGAGAATCGTCTTGTCGCCCGTTGCCTTGTACGCCATGAACATTCCCCATATTGCGTACTTGCGGTTCCAGAGATTCCAGTTCGAGAGCCAGCCCATCTTTTGCATGCAGGCTTTCTGATCGCGGACGTGAATCAGGTCCTTGTCGGAATAGCTGCCGAGATATCCGTCGGCATCCTGAAACTTCATGAGGCGGTGGCACTCTTCACGGACGAAGGAAAGAAACTCCCTGTTCTGGAGGTATTCTGCCACGCGGGCGGAGGAAAGCATCTCCTTGCCCCAAAATTCGCCGCGCCAGAGTCCTCCGACCTTCGCATCATCGTCGTTGCGGAATTCGAACGCCTGCCGCGCCTCATCGAAGATCTGTTCGCGCAAGAACGGATCTACAAGACGCTTCGAGATGAAGCGGTCCATCTTGGCGCCGAGCCAACCTTCAAGGCGCACATCCTTGAGTTCAGGAGAGCGCATTGCGTCCTTAACCGCTATTGCGGCCGGAAAGGCCGAAAGCGACAACGAAACTGCAAAAGCAGCCGAAATAATCTGATAGGACTTGTTCATGAAGGAAATAATAACACGGAACGCCCAAACCCACAAGAAAATAGAGGTATTTATCAAGCAACACTTTTGGTACTTTTCAGGCAAGCGAAAATGTGGTATATTCTGCGTCCATGAAAAAGATAGGAGTAAAACAGGTTTTGGTGTTCCTGCACATGAGCGGAGCATCTGGACGAGACATGCTCAGTGGCATATTCAACTATGCCAAAGGCGGCAGAATGTGGAGTCTCCATCTTGCGAATGCTTCCATCAAGACATCGGAAGAGGTCAATGCCCTCATCGAGAAAGGAAACATCAAGGGAATCATAGCAGGCGAATATTGCCTTCCAGACGCACCGAGGCTGCTGGAAGATTCCGGCATACCCCTTGTTTATATCGGATCAAAAGGCGAAAACGACTATTCACGGAAAAAGGCAATCTCCTATGTCCATAATGATGAAGCAGGAATTGGGAGCCTTGCGGCAAGCACTTTTATGAAGCTGGGGCGTTTTCAGTGCTTCGCGTTTGTGCCGGCCCGACCTGGAGTAGCATACAGCGATAGACGGCAGACTGGATATACGCAGCGTCTTGCAGACGCCAAAGCCGGGCGCATTGAGATTTTCGAGCCAAAGGCCAAACCCGGCACACCGGACGACCGGGCGGATCTCGCCAGATGGCTTACCTCCCTCCCCAAGCCGACGGCGGTTTATGTGGCATGGGACTTCAGGGCGATACAGGTGCTTGAAGCGTGCCGGGACGCGAAAATAGCGGTTCCGGAACACGTCGCAGTGCTCGGAACGGACAACGATGAGCTTCTTTGCGACTCTGCGGAACCGCCGCTTTCGAGCATTCTGCCTGACCATGAACGCGCCGGATATGTCGCGGCGGAAAGACTTGATGCGCTGATGCGCGGAAGGAATCCCAAACCGCAAACGGTATTCCTGAAAGCAAAGAAGGTTGTTGAGCGGGAAACGACCAGATCAGTGACATCCAGCGCGCATCTTGTCGGCAAAGCGCTTGCATACATCAACGGCAACGCCACAAAAGGAATAACTGTCGTTGATGTGATAAAGCATCTTGGATGCTCAAGAAGACTTGCTGATCTCCGGTTTCGTGAGATTGCCGGAACAACGATCCTCAAGGCAATAACCGCACGGCGCATGGCGGAGCTGAAAAGGCTACTCCGTGAAACGAACCTTCCGATCAACAAGGTTGCGGCCCGATCCGGATTCTCTTGCCTCAAGCGCCTCGAACGCCTCTTCCGCACCGAAGAAGGCGCCTCCATGACCGAATATCGCCACCAAAATCAGCCATCAAGACATTGAAATCTCGCCGATAGGCTATAACCGGGCTCCGAGATGGTGCTTCCACGCCTCATTCGCCCATGAGAAGCTCAAAGTCTTCCTTGATCGGAGGACGTCCGTACTCGCTGATTTCGTAAGCTTCCACCATCTTCGGTACAGCACGTCCCGGATACTGTTCGCGCCAGGCATCTGCAAACCGCTTGGCGTCATAGGTCTTGCGGACACCCCAGTATTTCATCAGATACGCGTTGCGTCCGACGATATTAACCTTACGGTCGCCGATGGCCTTGACCTCGTCCTCTACGCCCTTGTCCCATGCCAACCACTCGTAAAACTGCGACACCTGACAGTCAAGGGCATCACACCACTTTTCGATGAAAGGATCCGCATCGACAAGAATGTCCGGACGCATCACGCGGGGCACCGTGAAATTGTCACGCATCAGGAGTATCAGCGGACGGCGGCGAAGCGGCTTCGATCCCTCAATCCAATGCGGACAGCCGAGCATGTATCCGCAGTCCTTCACCAGCGTACCGACCGTGCGGTGGTCGACATGGTAATCGCAGTCGCGGTGCGTGATGATGATATCCGGCTCGAACTCCTGTATCTTGCGGGCAACCAACTCACGCGCCTCGAAATCGTTCGGCACACGCGCATCGCCGTATCCGTAGATG
>JAGBFY010000155.1 GCA_017936245.1 Kiritimatiellia bacterium | reverse complement strand
TTGTCGGGTTCATGCTTCTCGGTCTTTGGTTCCGCCGGTTTGCGCCATCCATGACATTCAAGAAAACGATGGCGTTCGCATTGCCGCTTTGGACTGTCGGAGCGGCGATAATTGGGTGTGGATTCTTCTTCCGTCTTTCGGATTCGTATCCCTATTCCGCTCCGTATGCAAAGGCCGTCGATCTGGAGATGAGCATAGAATACTGCTCGCTTGGAGTTCTTCTTGCGACAGCGGCGGCGTTTCTTGTGATTCGACAGATTTCCTATGATGGCTGGCTGTACAGCCGAGTTATACGTCCTCTTTCCGAAGCGAGCTATGGAACGTATCTGCTGCACATGTTCGTGCTGTTGCCGGTGTTTGAGCAGTTTCGTCCTCTGATGCCGACACCTGTTGCAATATTGGCGACTGCATCCGTCTCGTTTGCGCTTTCCTCGTTCATCAGCATTGCAGTGCGCAAAATCCCGAAAATCGGGAGTTGGATCTGTGGATGAATCCTGAATAAGAGCCCATATAGGTAAAAGGTGGCATTGAGCAATGAAGGCGAATGCAATCTATGATATAATGCCCCCTCATTTTTAAGGGTCTAAAATAAAAGAGCAGAGAAAAGAGTTCCAGTCAGATGGCAAACTACGACGACAGTAACATCAAGCATTTGAGTGCGATGGAGCACATCCGCCGCCGCATCGGCATGTATATCGGGCGCGCGGGTAATGGTTCGGACTATGATGATGGCATTTACGTGTTGATGAAGGAAGTGATCGACAACTCGATCGACGAATTCATCATGGGCAACGGCAAGCGCATCGAAATATCGTTGGATTGGAATTCCGGTCGCTGTTCGATCCGCGACTACGGACGTGGCATCCCTCTTGGCAAGGTGGTGGACTGTGTTTCCGAACTCAACACCGGCGGCAAGTTCGATACGGATGCGTTCCAGTTCTCCGTGGGTATGAACGGCGTCGGCACAAAGGCCGTGAACGGCCTTTCGGACGATTTCCATGTCCGCTCCGTGCGCGAGGGCGAGTTTTCCGAGGCTACATTCTCGAAGGGCGTGCTGAAGTCCAAGA
The DNA here is from genome assembly GCA_017936245.1 of Kiritimatiellia bacterium. Lineage (GTDB taxonomy): Bacteria > Verrucomicrobiota > Kiritimatiellia > RFP12 > UBA1067 > UBA1731. The sequence continues at coordinate 1,866 of JAGBFY010000155.1, read as the reverse complement.
AGCGTGGAAAGCTCAAGGATCCGAACGAGCGCAACGGTACGTATGTGAGCTTCCTGCCGGACGCGACGATCTTCAAGAACTACAAGTTCCGCGAAGAGCATGTGATGCGCCGCCTGAAGATGTATGCGTACCTGAACGCCGGGCTGACCATAATGCTCAACGGGCAGCGCATCTGCTCGGAGGAGGGTCTCAAGGATCTCATTGCGGACGAGGCTCAGTTCGAGAAGATTTACGCACCGTTCCATTTCCGGTCTAAGACGTTGGAGTTCGTGTTTACGCATACTAATCGTTTTTCGGAGGAATACTACTCCTTCGTTAACGGACAGCATACAACAGAGGGCGGAACGCACCTTACCGCCTTCAAGGAAGGCCTCACGAAGGCGCTGAACGAGTTCTCGAAGAAGCGTTTTGATGGCGATGATGTCCGAGAAGGCATTGTCGGAGCCATCTCTATAAGGATGCAGGAGCCTACATTCGAGGGACAGGCGAAGACCAAGCTTGGTTCGCCTGAAATCCGTGCAGACCTCGTTGCGAACATCAAGCGCGAGGCTGAGACGTTGTTCCACAAGTTTCCGTCTGAGGCCGAGAAGCTGATAAAGAAGATCGAGGAGACTTCCAAGCTTCGTAGTCAGCTCAATACAATCAAGAAGCAGGCCCGCGAGCGCAGCCAGGCGGTGAGCGTCCGCGTCCCTCAGCTCAAGGACTGCAAGAATCATCTCCATCTCGACCGCAAGGAAAAGGCGGGCAAGAAGGGGTATGGCGAGGATACCATGATCTTCCTGACGGAGGGTAAGTCCGCAGGAGGTACGCTCGGAAACGCCCGTGACGCCATGAACCAGGCGGTGTTCTTCCTGCGCGGAAAGTGTCTCAACACCTGCGGACTCAACAAGGACGTCCTGTACAAGAACGAGGAGTTCTTCAATCTCATTAAGACCCTCGACATTGAGGACACTCTTGATCATCTGCGCTACGGCAAGATAATCTTCGCGACAGATGCCGATGTGGACGGACTTCACATCCGCATGCTGCTAACCACGTTCTTTATGCGCTTCTACAAGCAGCTGATACTCGATAAGCGTGTGTTCATTCTTGAAACGCCGCTCTTCCGCGTCCGCAATCCGAAGGCGAAGGACAAGGAGCAGTACTACTGCTTCTCGGACGAAGAGCGCGAGAAGGCAATCAAGAAGTGCGGAAAGAACTGTGAGATCACGCGCTTCAAGGGCTTGGGGGAACTGAACGCCAAGGAGTTCAAGGAGTTCATCGGCCCAAATATGCGACTGACGCCCGTCACCTGTTCGGATGACACCGAACCGGACAAGACAATCAAGTTCTACATGGGCAGCAACACGCCAGAACGCCGCGAGTACATCATGGAGAATCTCATTTGTGACTCATCCGATTTCTGACAAGTCTGGATTGATGTAGCCGCTTGAGCAAAAAAATGAAAATAACCTCTTGATTTTTTCACAGGAATATGGTTTAATACAGTCTCTTTTTTGACCAAGGAAGAAGAAGATAAACATGAAAGTTCGCAGTTCAGTCCGTCGCATTTGCGAAAATTGCCGCATCATCCGCCGCAAGGGTGTTGTGCGCGTCATTTGCACAAATCCGCGCCATAAACAGCGTCAGGGTTAATCAATAAAAGGGAATAAATCACATGCCGAGACTCATGGGTGTGGACATTCCGGGCAAGAAGCAGAGCCGCTTCGCGCTCCGTTATATCCACGGTATTGGACCGAAGCGTGCGGACGATGTCCTCGCTGCTTGCAAGATCGATCCCGCCAAGAAGGCGGACGATCTTTCTCAGGACGAGATCCACGCTATCACAACGTACATTCAGGACAACTATCGCGTTGAGGGTGACCT
>JAGBFY010000154.1 GCA_017936245.1 Kiritimatiellia bacterium | reverse complement strand
GTTCGGCGGCGGCAAGGCCGGCTTTCTTTTCGGCGAGAATCTGCACATGGGAAGGAGTCTTCATCCAGTCGAGGATGCTCCAGATGTCCTTTGCGGCGGCAAGATCCGAATTCTCACGGTACACGGAGAATACGCCGCCGGCCTTGAGTGTTTTGAAGTTCGGCTTGATGGGGAAGGAATGGAACGTGAGGTTCGAGGCGATGTAGTGGATGTTGCGGACCATTTCAAGTTCACCCTTGATGAGTTTGGCCATGTCAGCCGCCGCCGCGCCGAAGCGTTTGCGGGAGTATTCGCCGATGATCTGGTCTGCAGTCGCATTGCGGTCTCGGATGAACCGCATGTAGGCGTAGAGGTTGACCTCATGCGCGGAGTCGAAAATGGAGTTGCCCACGCGGTCGATGCGGAGCGTGAAACGGTCCACATCCTCTTCGAATGCGCTGTCCACGTATTCGCGGATGCGCGAAACCTGCGCGGCCGGGAGGTAGCCGGCACCGAGATATTCGCCGAGAACGTCGCATTCCGCACCGAGTGTAAGCGGACGGTTCTTCTTCATGAACGGGTTCTTCGCGAGCCACGGAACGAAATCAGCCTCCGTGACCTTGGTCTCTATCTCGAATCCATGGTCGCGGGCGGCGCGCACCGCGCCACCGATGATATCCTCGTAGTCCTGGGAGTTTGAGCCGAAGGAACGAAGGATGAACCGCTTGCCGCGCTTTTCGTGCTCCTCGGCGAAGATGCGCACAAGATGCTCCACGACCTTCTTCGGCGGATAGCGCTTCGGGTTGGAGTTGTGGATCACTGAGTAATCCGCTTCAGTGAGGGTAAGCACAACGCCGTCAAGTTCAGGACAGTGCTTGAACGTCTCGGAAAGCTTGAAGCGGAGATAGTCGCGGTACGTGTCGCCAAGAAGGTCGAACTCCCCGTCCTCGTCAATGAGCTTGGGAAGATCCTTGAGTATGCCCTTCGGAATGAATATCTCGCGATGCCAGTAGTAGAGAGGCTTGCCTATAGAATGGGCGAGCCTGCATATCTCACGCAGTTCGAAGCGCGCCTTTTGGACCGCCGCAGGATCGACGAGCGCATGGGCGTTTGGATACGGTTCGAGCATGGAGAGACCGTTTATGCCGCCATATGCGGAATGGCAGTCGCCGCAGGCCTCGAACGAATCTACGCCGCCGTATTCCACGGCCTTCTCCACCACTCGCTTCATGTAGGCGATATCTATCGCCGTAGGATGCATGATGGACCATGATATCTCAGGCTTGCCTGCGGCAGGCAAAACCGATGACACAACCGCACAAAAAGCAAATATAGTATTTTTCATTTTGATCGAAACCTGTTAGAGAGAACGGTATTTCTTCACTGCCTCCTCGAATGCGGGAGTATTGACAAATCCGCAGCACTTGAACTCCGGACAGAAACCACGGTATACGCATTCAGGTACGCATGCAGACGCGACCTCGGGTTCCACCTTGGCGATCTCATCCACGACAAGCCTCCATGCGGCACGCGTCTCGGGCGAGGCCTGCGAACAAAGCCGGCGGCGGGACATGAATATCACAGTCTGAGCATTGGCGAAGCACTCATGTTCAACAGGCGCATCCTGCCGCGCACCTGTACGGTCCTCCCCTGTCCGGTCGGTGCGCTGGGTAGAGACAAAATGCTCAATCCCGAATTTATGTCTCACAAAGTGGACTGACACCCAATATGGAAGATTCGTCCATTTCCAGGAGAAGATTAGCTTACGGATCGGGGAGTGCTCCGAAAGAAGAATCGTCTTCTTCCATTTTGATGACGGCTCCTTCGTGCCTTCCGGCATGCGGATTGTGGTGCGGGCGGCATCCGCGACACTACGCCACGAGCCGATCACCTTGAGAAATTTCAATGCTGTACTGTTCATGGGTCTTGATTATACCATATGCGGCAGTTTTTACACCCCGACTCAACGCAAAATGTCGTTTATTGAGAAATTTGTACGCGGTGTAGGTTTACAGCGCACGGATTTCGCGGCGGCAGTGGACGACTCTGAAATCCGTGTTGCGTCCAACCCAACCCCTTCATCACTCTGCGTTGGCTCGAACTCCACATCCGTGCCGACAACGCTCAAGGATTCTCCTGCCGCCAGCACATCATAAACGATCGCTATCCTTAGCTATAGATGCTGGAACTTGCCCGATACTGATACCTTGAGAGCCTTAACGT
>JAGBFY010000153.1 GCA_017936245.1 Kiritimatiellia bacterium | reverse complement strand
CCAGATTCTTCCGATACGAGAAGCGATATCCTGAATTTTGATATCGACCTTATCGATACCTTCCTGGGTCTGAAATAGTCTCGCGACGGGCGCCGCGCCCGAATTCATAATACCGTCGTAGTAGGTAACGCCGCCAGGGAACATGTTTATCGGCTGTCCCTTCATGGAGCTCGGCGCTATCATCGACGGCTCGGCTTCATTGGCGATCATCCTTAAAAGATAATCTTCGAGCTTCTGAAGTTCCTTGCAGTCAGGTAGGCTCATCTCGCCTATTCCCTTACCGTAAGCTACACCCGAATCCTTCTGCCTTAATACCGCGAACGGCTTATATGAAAACGACTTAATATCAATAATGCCGTCGTTTACCTCGGTCATCTGGTTTTCAAGCCAGTAGATCGAAACATAAGCGCGAGACTTATCGACATCTTTGAATCTTTCATTCCCGTCATTGGGGCAGATAAGATTCATAACCTCAACGCGCTCTTCAAGCTTACCCTCGTCAATCTTAGTGCGCCATGTTTCAGGGAGATTGCCGACGAGAAACTCCTCACTCGCCTGTTCGAGCGTCATTGAAACGCGGCGCAAAAGCGTAGTCACATTGCGGTAACGGTCTTCGGCGATCCAGTAGTCGCCCTCGTCAATAACGTGAAAGTGAATGTCGCCGGTCTCTTCACCGCGAAGAATCAGAACGCACGACGTACCGAAAAGCGCCGCGTGAGGATATACCATCTGGGTTGAGCGGTAAAAGTTCGTACGCTCAAAAGCTGAAAGTATCTCGCTCGTAACCGCGCTGCACCACTCATTAAGCTCGGGATCACGCGCCTCATCCTCGCTTAGGAGCTTCGGAACGATCGAAAGCCACGGTTGCGCCTTATTGGTAATGCCCGACTGCATGCCCGCAGCATAACGCTCTACGCACAGACGCGGCTCTGAATTGAGTATCTTCTCGTCGTCGCGCTCGGCGGCTTGATGATCGCGCTGCGAGTTCTCGAGCAAGGCTTTACCGAAGTTAGGCTCGAAATAAAGCCTGAGCTCCTTCCAGAGCGACTCAAATTCATTGCGCACGGACATAAGCGACGCCTTGCGCTTGTTAAGATAATTCTTAAGCGCATTGGTATCGCATGAGAATTTGAAAGGCCGCGCTTTAGCCGCAAGGTCTTTCTCGTACATTCTGTAACCGGCTTCGCCCATTTGGCCTACCTCCGATTATCAACCGCCAAGTTTGGACGCCGACCCGCTTGTTGCAGGGGTAACGCTCTTAGCCGCGCCGGATCCGCCTATGGTCGAACGCGAAAACGTAGATGCAAGGCCGCGCCTGAGCTGCTGATTTCTCGCCGACTCAGATGCCGCGTCTTTCATAGTCTGCTCTGCCGACTTAATCGGCTCATACGCTACCGCCTTGGGTGCACTTCCGCCTCCGCCCATATTTACCTCCTTGTTTGTGATTACGCCTTCGCGCACGTGTAATGTATCATACGATTTTGAAAATCCCCTTCAGTCCTGCCTCTCACATTGTTCAGGGAACGATATAAGCAAATAGAAGAAAATCCGACCCCGAAAAAAGTTGAAATTTCCTCTTGACAGGTTTTTGGAAAACGCCCGAAAATCCGTCAAAACGGCCTCCATGAAGTGTTCGCGCGATATGGTTCGGAGTTGGTGGAACGCGGCATCGGGAACGATGTCATCGCCACGATCGGCACGTCCATAATGTCGGCGAAACAGTCTAAACCGTCGTCGTGCTGGACGATCGGATAAAACTTATATTCCTCTTCAACGAACTCCTCGACGATATCGTGAACATTACCGTCCGTACACGGCTGTTTAAGCGTACGCGGCAGCCATATTCGATGCGATTCAAACGGCGCCTGAAGGTTTTCGATGCGCATTCGCTTATTATCGTTAGGTCCACGCGATACGGGAGTTATCGAAAAGCGGTAATTCTGCTCATTATTCATCACATATCTGACGTGCTCCACGTCGCTCATCGGTCCCACCTGCTCCCAGAAAACATTGTTCGGTCGCCATTTTCGGTGTAAACGGAATATCCAATCGGTTTTTTCCGATAAATTGAGCTTATCGCGTATTCCATCGAGAAGATAGTAGTTATTGTCGTGTCCCCAGCCGATTACCCACATAACCGTCTTATCCGACTTCTTGCGCTTCGAGCTTGCGCCGTCGACGAAAATATATACGTTCATGCTCTCGCGAGCTGGCATCTTGTCATAGTAGCATAGATTCTCGTCCTTAAACGTCCTCACGCCCGCCGCAACGGGATTCTGTAGCATCTGCGCCGCCCACGTGGACGCGCCCATCTTTCGCCTTAAATTATCAAGGGCTTCGCGCGTCATCATCGTAGGATTGCCGTCTAAGTCCTCACAGAGCCGTCTACGCTCTTTTAAGGCGCCGCGCTCAAGGATCTTAGAATAAGTATCATCGGGATGATAGCGCGTCCCCGCGTACCATTCTCGCCCGCCGTCGTTCGTTCCGAGCGCAAGCGACAATTCCCACGATGTCGTCGTCTTCATAATCTGCTCGGGCGTCGTAACCGATTCGGGAACTACAACGTCGTCGTAGATTCTAAGCTTATAGTGCATGCCGATGGGCTGACCGTCTACAAGCCCCGCGCCAGAAACCGTCGGCTCCTTCGGGTTCGAGCGACGCTTCACGATAATACCGCCTTGCGTGGACCAGTTCAGGCGCGGCGGCTTCGCCCATAGAATGTCCGGATAAAGACTCGTAAGCTCCTGCATCTCAAGCGCACGGCGTATCTGATCGACGAATTTATGCGCAACTGGCTTATTGTACGATAGAATGCCGATAGTGACATCAGGATCGTTAAGTATCTCCTGAACACTCCCCGCAAGCGTGATTATGGTCGACTTGTAATGGAATCGGCTCCATAGGTCCAGCCAGCCGTCTGGAGACGCTTCAACCTCGCGGCACCGAGCATAACACCAGTCGCTATCTAAAACGTCCTCACGCTGCATCAAAACGCCGAGAAGAAAGAACCTGTCATTCCTCCCTAACCAGCGAATCGCCTCAACATCGCCCGAATTGACGATCTCCACGTAGAAATCCAGCGCTTCCCTGCGCGTCATCGCGTGGATCGTCGCCTTCTCAGATGTTATATCCATTGCTTTGCCGCCCTTCTTGCCGATTATTTCGTGCGCCGTGTAACCTTTGCGAGAATCGCCCTCACGCCGCTTAAGCCGTCGCCGCCGACAATTCCCTTGATCTCGGTCGTCTCCGTTCTCGCCGGCTCCTCGTTAAGTCCGTGAGCGGCTTCAAAGTCTCTTGCGGCGGCAAGCGCGACCTGCGCAAGCTTCGGATTCTTCTTGCCGCGCTCGATAAGCCCCAAACGCAGCTCGTCAATCTCCTGCTGTGCCGCCTTGTAGTCGTGACGCCTGGCTTCCTCCACCTTCGCTTCAAGATACGCGACACGCGCTTTTACCTCAGGTATCGACAAAAGCCACGACGATTGCGTCCGCGCCGTCGCACCCACCTTCCCGTAGACTTCCGTGTAAGCTTCGTGGTTACGCTTGCGCTTGCCGTCGCCGCCCCATCCCGTGAGAACTTGCGCGAACTGCTCGCGCTTGCGGTTCTTTAATGGAACAGCCCCTTCAGCCGGCTTCTTCGCCTGTGCCGTAAGATCGAGCGATGATGTCGGCAGCAAGTGAGATACTTCCGGCATAACGCCGAGCGGGTCGATGCTTTTGGCGTCCTGCATCAGTTCAAAAGCGTTTTGCCCTGATTTGTTAGGGTTTGTTAGGGTTTTTTGCGTTTCTTCCATTTAAGCAAAATCCTTTCGGTAAAGCCGTCAAAACGGCCAGTCCTCATCCTCATAATCCTCTCTATCCATATTTCTCTCTACGTCTTCTTCTTTAGAGGGGAGCGGGGAATGCGCGCGCGCGCGTATAGAGTCCCCCGGTGGGTTTGGTGGGTTAAAAGCCGTGTTTTCCATAAACCCGTGTGCGCTCCCGCGCCCTGAAGTTTTAGAGGAATCGCCGTTGAAATCCACCAAACCCACCGACTGCGAACCTAAAGCGGTCCTTCCGGAGAAGCGGTAACGCATTCTCCCTTCGCTTAACTTCGGCTCATCCATGCGGAAAATGACGGAAAACTGCCGCAAATACTTGTTTAACGCCTTTCCGACGCGGCGGGAAGAGAAAATGGTCTTCGTCTTGTCGTCCCCGTCGTCGCCTTGCCGACTTATAATCGCCTCTGAAAGCTCGCCGGCCGTACCGCTCCACGTCCAGGCGTTATCCGAAAGTACCGCCATGATCTCCTTGGTGACAACATCGTTCATGAGCGGCAGCATAGCCTTGTCCGCTTCGGCCGCTCCGAGCGCCTTGACGGCTCCTTCCTCGTCTCCGATCGCACGACCCACGCGCACCGAGAACTCGCCATAGTCCGGATGTCGCCTGTTTACGCTCGCGTCCACCGGCTTCTCATCGAGCATCACCTTGGCAAGTGTCTTCGCGATCCACGTCAAGTACCGCGAACGGTTCCCGGCAATCTGCCGCGACAGTTCCGAGTCCTGGCTCACGTTCCTGTTCATCGTAAGCGGAACGGTAATCAGACGATCGGCAAGTCCGCCGTTTCCCTCCGTAGAGAAGATCGGATTGTTCGACGTGAGAATAATCGACGCATTCGCCTTCAGAATCGATACGCCGTAAGTCGTATACAAAGTACGCCTCTTCGTCTGGCCGTCCGTGGCAGCCGTCTGGAGCGTGTCAGACGCCCATTTGACTTTCGTATCGAAGTTGTCGAACACTTCGAGCTTGCCGTCGTTGACGGTAGCCCAGAACGCATCAAGCCCCTTGTCGCCGTCTTCAATCTGCTGAACCGACAGGTCGAGCGCACCGTCCTGGCGCATACCTAAAATCTCTTTTATCCCCTTTGCCATGCGCGTTTTACCCGAGCCCGCGCCGCCGGTAATGAGCAGCGGCGGCTTCGTCGGGTGGCACGCGAGAAGATTCATCGTCCAAAGCCTCACGTTCATAAGCCCATTATGATCTGCGAATGACGCACCCGTGAAAATCATCGCATGAGTGAACGGATCAAGCTCCTCGCCCTCTGCAATATCCCAGGGAGCGAGCGTCTTGCCGCGCAGAAAGACGACGCCGTCCGTACCGTTCTGCACCTTGTCGACCTTGCCGTCCTTAATGCGCACCATTTCCGTGTCGCCCGAAGAAATATATATCGCCTTGCCGCGCCTCTCCCAGCTGTTGCCGGGCTTTACACCGCGCGAATAATCCTCATTGACGGCGATCTGCTTGACAAGCCCGAGAATCTTCGCCATATCACCCTTCTTCGGATCCACATCCTCAAGCCGAGCGTGCCGCGCCACAAACGCGTAAAACTCATCGCTCATGACGCGCATCAATGTGCAGCTCGACTTGTCGCGATCGAGATACATACACGTCGAAAAGTCCCTAAAATCGCTATGCCAGAAGAAACTCCCGCGCATCAAAAGCCAAATTGTCGCGCTCCATGCCTTAAGCCGCACGGGAACGCCCTTCGGAAGCTCATTGTTCGCGCACTTACTGCTGACGTCGGCAACGCATTGCGCGAAAATCCGGTCCACGGTCCAGCCGTATTCAAGCTTTATCGTCGCGAACCTTCCGCCGCCGATGTCGAAATCCACCAGATACTCCTTCGGATCTTCACCGGGGGCGCGGGGGACGGGACGCCCGAAGCGGCCGGTAATGCGCTCATCAAATGATAAGGCATCGCCGCCGCTTTCCTCTCGCTCGCTGCGCTCGCTTGCGGCGGCAACATCCGTAATCGTGCCGGCCGACAAACCGAGATTGCCCTCGCCCTTCGCCTCGCTCTCAAGCGCCGACGAATCAAAATTCCATTCCTCTGGCCAGGGCGCAGCTGTCTTGATAACCTCCATGAATGCCGCCTTATCGGCTGCAAGCCCAGCGGCGCGACGAGCTTCCACCCAGTCCGTAAAGTCCTTAACTCTCGCCTGGCCTTCAACCTGCGGCATCACCATAAGCTTAATCTTGCCGCTAAAGCCCTGGTCGAGAAGACGACGCCTCACATCGCAGGCGTGCTTTTGGCCGCGCAGATGTTCGATCTCTTCCTCGACCGTCTTGCCGCGAACCTTCTTCGTGACCTTCTTCGTCTTCGGATCATTGTCGGCGATGATGATGACGCCCTTCGCGCCCTCGAACCATTTGCCCCAATCCTCCGGGAACATATAACCCCACTTCATCGCGCCGGCGACATTGCAGGTGGCGGCGCATCCGGTCACTTCTTCGACCGAAAGAACATCCTTCTCACCCTCGCAGATGATGATCGTCTTGCCCGCCTTGGCCGAAGCGATTACGCGCGGAAGATGGAACGGAACGCGCATCACCTTCTTCTTCGCAAGCCCGAACGCCCAGCCGAACTTCGCCGACGGATCGGGAACTTTAATGATGAAAGTCTTCTTGCCGTCTTCCTTGACGTAACGGCTCGACTTGTAAAGTGTCGCGCCCGCCGCATCCGTATAGACATAGTCGCAAACCCAATCTCCCCAACGACCCTTGATCGTGCGTCGCGGCTTTTCGTTTGCCGGCATAAGATCGCACATCTTAAGTCCTACAGCCGAGACGACCGCCTCGGCCGAACATCCCGCGTGGCAGTGCACCAGCCAGCGCCCGTCCTCGCCGCGAGCGATCGAGAGCGATGGATTGTCGTCACCATGTGCAGGGCATCTCGCCACCCAGCCGCCGCCAGACTGCTGCACTCCCTCAAAGCGGCTTAAAAAATCGTGTTCATTTATCATGCTCGAAGTCTTTCTATGCTGATTATTTCAATATCACGCATCTGAGCGAAATCTTTCGGCCGTGGGCGGTCGTAGCTCCGGTCATCCATGACAAGACGGTAGCGCACATTGCGCACCGCCTTCTTCATGCTCACCGCAAGCGTCTTGCGTGTGCCGCAATCCGTCCGGACGATATACCAGTACATTTCCCTGTCCATGCTGCTTTAACCGGGAACTATTTCACCTCAATGAACTTGAGAGTGTTTCCGATGGCCTTGATCATGAAACGCTGCCGGTCAAGCTCTTCATAAACTCGGCCGAACGAGTTCGTCATGCCCGCGGCAAAAGAGTCCTGCGTTTCCCGGAGCTCTTTTACAATCCGTTCAATCTCCTTGCGGTTGCGCGAAATCTCATTGTTCGCGTTCTCGCAGTTGCGGTATGTGTACGCCTTTATGTGCACGAACGCCCCGAAGACGATTCCGATGGTAATGATGCACCACTTCTTCATTTAAGCAGCCTTTCTCTTTTTGCTTAACTTGTAAATCTTCTTTAATTCCGCCGCGATCCGCTTGGCGAGCTTCTGCACCTCATCCGGCGGCAGCTGATTGCCCTTCAAGTAGCACTGGCGAACCTTCCAGGTCGAGCGCTCGATCTCAATGTCGCAGTAGCTCTTACCGTCTCCACCCTTGAGCATCAGAATGAGCGTGTCACCCTCGAGAATGCCGCGCCCATAAACGCCGTTACCGACGCAGTTATTCATCTTTACGCCCTCGACAAGAAGCTCCTCTTGAGTCTTCGCGAGTATAATCTTATATCCGCAGCCCTCGAGCGCCTTCACGCGCTCAAGCGACTTCTGGAACATCTCGATCTCCGGCATGCGCTCGGCGAAAAGCGCCTTGAGCCGCTTGCGCTCCGCTTTATCCTTCCGGATCGCGCGCTTGCGCTCCTCGGTGGCGACTTGCGCTTCAAGCCGCTCGTATCTCTCCATGAACGCATCTCGTCCGCCCTTCGTCGGCGGATAAAGCGTACCGTCGTTTCGCCAGTCAAACCCCGCCTCGACGGCAGCCTGAAGATAGTTGACATATTCGCACTCGGTAATCTTCCACTTTCCGAACATCGAATAAAGCCGCCACCAATCGATCTTAAGACTATCCTTGCGCGGGACGTCGTAAGTCCCATGCTCTTCTCGCCAGCGACTCCCGATGGCGTTATTCACGCCCCACATGTCATGCGTAAACTTCCGCTTGAAGGCGAAGAACTTCACCGCCTTCTTGAGGCTCTTGCCGTGCCTCGCCGCCCATACGAGATACTGGACGCGAAGCTCCTTGGACGCTTCCTTCGTGTGCGTGCGCATCCAGTCGAAAACCTTGCGGTCCTTAAGCGCCTGAAGTCCCGTCGGCGTGATAAGTCCATACCATCCCGCCTTTGCAAGATGCTCAACCTTCGGCTCCTGGCGGTAAAGCATAAGCCAATCGACAAGCCCGGTAAAGCCGGTGCCGCAATCCGCATACTGGCAATACTTGAAGCACGTATCCTGAAGCGCCTCAACATTGATCGTCTCGTGATACGGGAAATGATACCCGCGTCCATAATGCCACTTCTCAAGCGTTTTGCCATCCTTAAAAACCCACCACGCGCCGCTTTTCGCCTGCCGGGGCGCGGGAGCGCGCCCCGTCGGCTTCTTGCCGCGATAATCCGCGCTCGACCACTCCACGCACCAGCCCGCGAAGCCCTTGTAGTCCATATCGCGCATCTCGGTAATTCCCGTCGCCGTATGAAACCGAGCGACAGCTTTGACGACCGGCACGTAATACTGATCGAGCCTCACCGCAACATGCACGACCGTCACATCGCGCGTTTTCGGGTCGCGCGTCCTGGCTGGTATGATGTAGTTGTAGCGCAGCGTCTTGCGACAGACCTTCTTACGCTCGATCCCATTGCGTTTATCCTGGGGATTAACGCCATAGCACTCCGTCCAATCCTCTGTCATGCGCGGCGCATTCGAGCCGGTAATGCTGCCATAACGCCGCCCGTCGAAATCCCCGCCCGTCCGCCGCACCCAGTCGAACGCGACAATCTCCGCAACTTGTTTCTTCGTTAAGCTCATTGCGCACCGCCTTCCTCTTCCGGCGCATCGAGAAGCTCAAAGAAAAAGCCCTGGCTTCCTCTCGCCTTCTTCGCCTTAACCTTCGCCGCTGGCTTCTTCACCTTCGACTTCGGCTTATCAACATTCTTATCGACATTCTTATCTACCTTGTCGACAACTTCCACCTTCCCACTTTTCTCTTTACCCTTTGCTCCCTTCCAATCAACCGGCACATCCTCGAAGTAGTGCATCGCCATCGCGTACACCGCGCCAGGATCAATATGACAGTTCCCGCCGACCTTACGGGCAACGGCGGTAATAAACTCCCAGCACTTCTTAGCATCCTTGCCCTCGGCTTTGCAGCGGGCCTTAAGCTCATCAGTGGCGTTCTTCTCGAAGTACGCCTCCACCGCCTTTACGGGGTCCGTCGGATCCAGTCCCTCGGCGTTCTTAATAAAGCACTCGTAAGCTTCCTTCACGTAGTCGCGCTTCTCTTCGCTCATGGCATCCTCCTTTTTACTAACGACTAATCACTAACGACTAATCCCTACTTCATCTTTATCGGCATAACAACCGCGATCCACGGAATGGAGCATTTAAGGACTATCGGACTCTCATCATCATTGAATTCGAGCGTAAACGAATCATCGTCGATCGCCTTGAGCGCATCAATGACAAGATACGGATCCACCTTGAATGTCTTGACCGCACCGTCTTCAATGACGCAATTCGGTATTTCAACCCGCGCGGAAGTGAATCCGTCTTCAGCCGCGAACGTGGCCTTGCCGCTCTCAAGCCTCACCTCGACGACTCTCATCGTCCCCTGGTCTGCCGCAAGCGCCGCGCGCTCAAGACCTTCGAGAAACGTATTGCGGTTGAGCTTCGCCATATGCGCGACGGTCACTGGGACGACTCTCCGCCAGGCTGGATATTTACCGGCGACAACCGTACTGGACACCTGCCACGACGCCGCCGTAAAGCTTACGCGCTCCGCTCCGACGGCAATACCGATATCCGCATCATCTTCTTTCGCAAGCAGCGAAAAAATGATCTTCACCGTCTCCGCCGGAATGATAAGTGCAAACTCTTCGATAGACTCTAACTCCTTCTCGACATGCGCCATGCGCCGTCCGTCTATCGCCGTCATCTGCACATTGCCGTCTTTGCCTTCGAAGAAAACGCTGATCAGCATCGGGCGCGAATCATCCTTCGACATAGCGAACATAACTTTGCGCAGCATCTCGCGCAGAATCGCGGCCGAAAAGTCAAATTCAACTTTATCGCCGCTATCAAGCGTTTTCATCATGGCAAAGTCCTCTGCTTTGCCGACTGGAAGCAAATAATTGACGTTCTCGCGCCCGATGAGCTTCACCTTTGACTTGCCTGTTTGTTCGATCTTCACATCACCCAGCGGCAATGCCGAGACGAAACGGTTGAAATAAGTCCCGGGCAGAGTCAGAATGCCGTCCTTCTCGGTCTCCCCCGTAAAGCGGCACACGATCTGAATGGCGCCGTTCGTTCCGCACAAGGTCACGTTCGGCCCGACGACATCAAACCGCACCTTGTTGAACTTTGAAAGCGGATCTCTCGCTATGATGGGCTGGATGATCTTATTCGCTTCAGCGAGCGCCGACTGTAGTACTTTGATTTTCATTTCGTTTCGTCCTTTTTTTAGGGTTGATAAAAAAATCACTGTGCCACCGCTCTCGCGACGCACGGCCGCTTCAGCAGATTCGCTCTCTCGAGCCTCTCGCGAATGGCGATCTTAACCTGGGAATGCACCGATCCCTCGTTCTCATCGGCAAGCGTGCTCAAGCCATCATACCACGAGCGGTCAATCTTCGCGTGGATCACAATCACTTCTGTCTTCGTAGACATCCCTTTTGTCTCCTTCTCTTAAACTTTACGCGGCAATCTCTCAAAACCGTCTTTCCTCACCTTGGCGCCGCCGGCGGCAACACGCCTGCGGTATGGCCCGTCTGGCAACTTCTCCGCCATCTGCTGAACGTTGTCGTCCGTCCACCACTTCTTCGCGTAATTCTCGCTCACGCGGTGCATGACGCGCTCAACAAAACCATGAATATCCTCGAAACAATAAACCGACTGCGTGCGCTTGTCGTCGCTTTCCCAATTCCCCTGCCTCGCACGTACCCAGCCGCTGAACCACGCGCTTTTAAGAACGCTGACGCCGATACCGAACTCAGCCTTAACATGCTCCGGCGTTCCCCAGCGCATATCGTACGGCCGCTCCCGCTGACCGAAAATCTCGCTCGCGGGACGCACCTGAATCTCTTCGGCTCTCTCGCTCATAAAAGTCCCCCTGCATAACGAATCCGCGAACCGCTCATCGGCTTTGAAAATCTGCGCCTGACGGCATCAGCTCGCTCTGCGGCATTATCCCACGCCTCACGCTTCTTAACCTCTTCGACCTTCTCCCAGATTTTCCTGACCTCTTCAGGAACAACATTCGCCACAGGCTCAACGCCTTTTTTCTCGGCCTCAAGCGCGACAATGACGGAATCGCTTATCAGTTTAAGCATCAACATATTCCCGATCCGCGGCGAATGGAAGATAAGCCACTTCGTCTGCGCCTTCCAATATTCGGGATAAGGCAGATCGCTCGCCTTCGCCACATTCGGCCATGCGCGTTTCGCTTCACGCGCAAGATATGTTTTGACTTCCGCCGGCGACATGGCCCTACTTCCCCTGCGCTTCAACCGCCTGCTGCATTTGATATTTCAGATAGTCGCATTCCGCGCTCATCTGATCGGGAGTCGCGAAAAGATAAAGAATAAAAAGCGCAGCCATACCAACGGCGAAAAGAATAGCGCCGATAGCCTCTTTAATATTCTCGCGGCGAATCTTCTTCTCAATCGCACGCTCTTCTTCAGTCATCTCAAAATCTCTGTGAGTCATAACTTTATCCTTTCAGTAAGTAACCGTAGCCGTAAGAACAGCCGCAGCGAACCAATAAATCGACCGACGCCAATCCCCGGCAACCGCGTAAACTACGCCCGCGGCAACATCAAGCGCGATAAGCATACTGGGAAAAATCTTCGGATTCATCAGTTCAACCTTTCAAATATCGCGGCGGGCGCTCATCAGAGGTCTTAGGGCAACCCACACAGAACACCCGCCGCAAATCCTTATCCCACAATCTCCCAATCGTCATAGAGCATATCTGACTGAGACGGAACCCAGCCGGTGAGAATCGCCTTACGGCCCGAGGGTTCGTCAGAATACAACTTTCGTTCAGACGAATCATGCGTGTACATGCAAATCGTACCAAGCCCAAGGATCTCTCCTCCGTTGGCCTCAACAAGCCCCTTCAGCATTTCATCCTTGCACCACTCTGCCTTAATGGTCGTCGCAGGCTTGAGCCACAAAAACATCCCCTTTCCGTTCCATCCTCGCCGAGCGACCTTCTTGCCCGACTTCATCGCTTCGATGGCAAGCCCGAAGCTGAGTCCATCGGTAGGACGGCTCACAAGATCGAACTCCGCCTTCGGGCACCACGAAACATACTCGTTCGCCTCGCCCTTGCGATACGTGATGACGTAACCGTCGTCGTTCGCATCGCGCTCAACATTCGCGCCGCCCGACTTCGGGAACTTCTCTTTGAACTCTCCGAACTTCATCGGCTCCGCTTCAACCATGTTCAGTCTAATGAACTTCATGTTTTTTCCTTTCTTGTTTTATTGAGCCTTAAGGCCCGTTATTTCCTGTTGTGGTGAGTAGTCACCACAAAATCAAAAAAAAATACAAAAAAAAAACACCTCACTTTAAGCCATAATTCAGGTGAGTAGTCACCCCGTTGGCACGCAAAGGCTTCAGCATGGTGCGCAAAACTTTTTCCGGAGAAATTTTCGACGCTTCCGCGATTTTACGGATCGTGCGTTGACTGGACTTCTTGAGGTCTTTGAGTTTAGGCATTGCCTTTTTCCTTTCTGGTTTTGTTAAGTTTCTTTTTTGTACGATAAGCATCAGCATAAGCAGCGATGATCGGACGGTACTTCTGCGCAATTTTTCCATCCACTACAATTCCAGCCCGAATAGCTTCAGCCTGAATCCCATTTCTGACGAGATCCATCATAGTCGTATCAAGCTCGTTCGCAGTAACCTGCGCAAGCGCTTTCAATTCCGGCGTAATATAGCCGCAAAATCCTACAAGATCTTCGTGATGTTGACCGTGTCTTGTTTTTGTCTTCATAATCTCGACTTTCTCTAATAAGGGCTTTCGGTGTGTATTATATCAAATGGTGACTACTCACCGCAACTACTTTTTACAACTTTTTTTCTACCTTTTACCACCTTGTAAATGATAGAATACAAACATGTTTATAAATCCGTTTTATGCTCTTCCCTTTTTTTCCAAAGTCGATATGGTAGAATCGATTATGGCAATAGGCTTTTTGTCTCTCATTTTAGGAAGTTTCCTCTATGATTGGATTCCTAAAATCTATTCTTCATACATTAGGAAACGAGAACGCAAACGCTGGCAATCCATCGAAAGCATAATTCCAAAACTCAAGTATCCACCACCACCATCGTTTAATGACTCCACATATCGTATTCGCGGACTGACCTACAATCAATGGCTTGATGAATTTACAATATGGTCAAGAGGAGGTTACTCTGAACGCCCCAGAAATGTACAAGGTCGTATCTATGCAAAAGAAGATTCACGCTGGGCATTTCATTTTGCGGCATGGAAAAAAGAAACAGCGGATGCCGAACTGGAAAAATTAAATGCTGAGTTTGAGAAGGAAAGTAATCTACGGCGACAGCTCTTACGTGAAGAATATATCCGCAGATACAAAAAATCACCTAACGAACAAGACATTCCAGAACACTTCTGCAAGATTTGTGTCCATCCTCCACTGCATATGTATGTAATAGGTGAATGGCACCGCAAAAGAAGGCGCCATGTCTGATTTTATCCCATCCGTCGCGCCCTCCGCCGCCTGGAAGAATCAACCCGCCCCTAACGCCCTAAAAAACCATTAGTTTTTTATGATACAAATTTTAATATGAAGGAGTAATATTTCTCATGTTTGGCCTTTCCCTCACCTCAACGGTGCATACTCTTCAAGAGAGATTAGTTCTTGAAGAGCAGTCAAAACATACCCTCAACCAACTTATTTCTGCGAAAGATGATTTCATTGCCGCAAAAGATAAAGAAATTAGTTTACGTATACAAGAATTGGAAAAGCACAAGGCATCCCTAAATGAATGTTACCGTGTTATTGCATTGAAAGAAACATCAATAACAGGCCTTAAAAAGGATCTTGAATTATCCTCACTGAAACGTCAAGAGCTTTCTGATAGATTGAATGCCGCCAAAGAAGAAGCTGCATCATTGCGCACACGCTCTTATATCACGAACGAATATCTTAAATGTCTTTCTGCTATTTTCGCCGATGACAAATCTCCTATATTCATTAGCGGTCCCGCAGGGACAGGAAAAAGTACTCTGATTCGTACAGCCAAGTATATTTTTATGACTTCGCATCCGTCCAGAGCATTTCAAGTCGTGGCGCCTACCGGCATTGCGGCTGAAAATATTCAGGGCCGTACAATTCATTCATTCTTCAGATTCGCACCAGTATACAATCCGAGAACCGGATATACGGCAGATGACGATGCTCATAGGATTGATATTGAGTTGATACGAAGAACGGATATCCTTGTGGTCGACGAAGCCTCAATGGTATCCCCCGATCTAGTTGATGCAATGGATCAAGCATTAAGGATTTTGAACGACAAACCAGACTTGCCGTTCGGTGGCACAAAAATGGTTTTTGTAGGTGACATGGGGCAATTGCCGCCAGTATATGACGACACAAGGGCAATGCTGAACCAAGAAAGATATGGAACACCGAAACCATATTTCTTTGATGCTCTGTCACTTGATAAAGTTTCTTTGATGGAGCACACATATCGACTTACGACTATCTTTCGCCAGAGCGAGCAACAATTCATTGAAGCGCTTTTACAGATACGAAAAGGAGCCCAGTATGTATCCGCCGAAAATACTATGCTCATTACTCGCAGGTTCATATCAAATCCGCCTTCGCCACATGAAAGAACAACGCTATGCGCAACAAACAATCAAGCCGACGAGCTCAATCAAGCTGGACTTGACGCACTTTCTGGATGTGTAACGCATTATACAATGAAAACATCGGGGAAAGTCTCTGATAAACAAAAGGAAGATTCCAAGTTTATGATTGACCTACAACTAAAAGTGGGGGCCAGAGTAATTTTTCTGATCAATAATCCCCCAATTTATTGTAACGGTACAATAGGTGTCGTTACAGCCTTGGATACTGATGTCATAAACATCCGCCTTGGATCAGGACAGACCGTTTCATTGAAGCGTTATATCTTTGAGTTCAAACAAAACGAACTTAATTCAAACGGTCTTGTAGAGCAAAAAACTACGGGTACAATAAGTCAATTTCCATTGAAGTTAGCCTGGGGACTTACGATACATAAAGGGCAAGGTCAAACCCTTGAAGAAGTCTATGTTGACTTGTCGCGCAACTTTGCAGCAGGTCAAACTTATACCGCACTTAGTCGTGTTAAAACACTCTCCGGATTACATCTTATCAACAAATTCGATGTCGGACAAATCCTTACTGATCCAGACATTACCGACTGGCTATGAACCAATCCGCGCCCTTCGCCGCCTCCTCCGCCGTATGGAAAAATCAACCCGCCCCTAACGCCCGAAAATCGTTAGTATTTTATGATACAAATTATGATACAAACAAAGAAGATAATAAGCGAAATAAGCGATTTTAACCCCATTTTCACCTAATTTCTCCCATATTCTTGGTATCATACCAACTGCATCGCCGTCAATGAGAATCCCGACGTTATTTGCATAAAAATCATACCACCCCTCTCCGTTTTTAGCAAATATTACACAAGCTATGGGATTGTAATGACGTTGAACATAAATATGCCGTATGACTATTACTCATGACAATGGAGTACTCATGACAATGGAGCGCTCCTGTCGCCACGAAAGAAAACAATCACTGCGCACCAGGCAGTATTAACGGATTGAGATCACAGAACCAATCGAGGGTTGTTCCACAAGCGCAAACCAACCAAGATCATATGTCCCTGTGCCAGGTTTCACTATTGCAGAAATGACTGCCGCTCTGTCTGGCAGAGATTGTGAGGCAACACATCTCCACGAGCCGCCGTCAGTTCCATCATGTCTGTAGAGCTTAACCGGATGTGAACCGTCAAAAGCCGTCAAATCGTAACGAAATGTCACTTTCATGGCTGTGTAGTCTTTCCACGGAGTGATGGGATCATCTGCAATCCAACCTGTAGTGCATGTACCAATGCGCCAAACGCTCACGACTTTACCTTTTCGTCCACGCAAGACATTGGCAGGATAATCGGTGCGATCAGGAGAGTAGAGCGCAGAGTGACAGTACGCCTTACCGCCCTTCTTGGTTGTCTCCGGCTCCAATGAAAAGGCGTTGACAAGAGTCGGCAACACAGCCTCTCCAAATTCATTGGTGCTTTGAAAGCGCCAATCCCCGAAATGCCGGGCGGGATTTGCATCGGATCTGCCCACGCACTTGTCGGCACGTGGGAATATAAGCCTCCCCTTGTCAACGGCATACCATCCATTTGTACCAGACAGATTTCCCAAGTTCGCAAGCAAGTTATCACCGCTATCATCATTTGCAGCAGCCCTATAGATATAATTGACTACATCAATTGCACGGAAATCGAGATCGCGGTTCTGCCCATCGCCATCTGCGGTGATCGAATAGTCATGCATCTGCATATTCATTGTCAAGGCATGATCATCAGTGTCCAGCGTATCATGGTCTGTTCGGGTAATGACACCGTATCCGCTTATGCTGCCGACACCATCTTCCTTGTTATCGCTTGAACCAAGCGTCAGGCAGATACGACTGCTTGATGTATGCGGCTTGAATTCGATCCGCCCACCTTCCATGCGCAGATGCCCTTCATAGGAACCGTCACCCGAAGACAGGGCAAACGAATACAAGCCGTGCAGCAATGCATTATCCTTCAGAATGACATCCGCATAGTTGTTGACTGTGGTGCCTAGTAAGAAACCGCTTCCTTCGCCGGCCGTATTTGTTGGGGTGAAGTAGATTGCGCTGTTGCCATCCAAGTGTATGTATCCCCGGCTGCCATTGCGACTTCCTGTAGTCTTCCCCAATCTGATGGTATTTATGTTCGTAATAATTGAATGATCATGCATTTCTATATGGGAATGCACCAAGGAAGGATTCGACAAAATCATTCTCCTTACATTGGTGATGGAAGCATTATCGTACATTACAATCTTCGCACGCCCATACTGCTGCCGGCCTACTTCCAGATCCGGCGAGGAATTGTCCAAACGCGCATTCTTCCGTAGTATAAGAACGCCTCCATGCAATGCATTGGAATACGAGTTTCCGATTAATATCTGCTGCCCTTCTTTCAGGACAATTGGAATCGACGAATCCAAGACGCCGTCCCCATAGGAAGTTTTCCAGGAATTTGGAGACCAGTCCTTACCGACGTAAATAATGGAGTTGCCACCCAATTGCAATGAACTGTTCTCATCAAGAACAAGTTCGCCCCTTGACAGAGAATAATCGGCTGATGCGCCGCCGCTTCCACCTTTGCCATGCCCTCCCACACTTAAATTTGCATTAACCGTCAGATGTCCTACGTTATGCACAATTCCAGTGCCTGTATATGCGTCACCGCTTGGTCCTACGACAATGGAACCTACAGTAAGCTCACCCCTGTTTGTAACTACGCATGCAGCGCACCGCGCACGACGCCCCACAGTCATCAAGCCTGTCACATCCATCTTTGAACTTTCATCTATTTCCAGTCTGCAATGGTGACCGACTGTATAGTTGTTTTGACCGAGTTGTGCTTCCCCGGCCACGTTCATTGCGGCACCATTCTTTAGCGTCAATGTTCCCGACGTGTAATTGACACTTGCGAAAACAAGACTTCCGGAAAGATTCAGTATTCCTCCATCGAGCGTTAATGACGAACCATATATGCCGCCAATTGTAGCCAGATACAGATTCTTGACGGACACCGTTTCCCCTTTAGGGATCATGACAGGGTTTTCAATGGATACACCGCCTTTTGCAGATATATACACGTTTTGCGTCTCAGATGGCAGCGCTCCCGTCTTATTGACGGGTTCGGTCTTTGAGGAAGCACCATCTTCCAACTCATACCAGTTCGCTTTCGTACCCCACAGAAACGGCGGCATTGCTGTTTCACCATTGGGAAAATATGTCAAATTGTCAGCCGCAGATGCATTCAGGACCGAACACATTGCACAAACCGAAAAGGTAATCCTACTGAACTTTGCTGTTTGCATGTACAACCTCCCTTATGTCTGTAATTTTAAATTCCTGTTTATTTGTTGCAAGACTCGACCGCTGATTCCGGCGAGGCAAAAACAAAAGGCGCCTTTGAGTCTTTTGGGAAGAATATCCTGAAATCCTGTGAGTATGAATTAACAGGCACTGGCCTGGAAAATGCTATCTTGACGCACGGTTCCGCCGGAAGCTGATATGACTTACGCTCTCTGGTGAAACGGACTGTCACAGGATCGGCCGCCGCTACCTGACATGCATACTCCTGTTGCGGGGTGCCAAGTTCAACCTGAACTGCACGATTGCCTTTATTCGCTCCTGCAACATAGATTGTCTGCGGACCGAAAAGATATGTCCCCTTTCCTGCATCGACAGCCCAGGCCCCATTGATTGAAACCCTGTACCATGCCTGTCCGCCACGTCCACCGGATACGACAAGGGCATATGTTCCCGCTTCGGGGGCGGTGAGGGAGAATGAAACTTTCTGCAAACGTGGAACGGACTCGTTTTGCAGCACTTCGCCGTTCGGTCCTAGCACTGCATACTGGAGAGCGGCATGGTGCCGCCGGGACTGATGTGTCAGCACAACGGATATCGGTTCACCCGCTTTACGTGGCATGAGCATTGTCTGTTGCTCGCGAAGGACAAACGAACTTTGTTTTATGGCTTTCTCGCTCCCGCTCGCGGCGCATGCCGCCCTAAGACGCGGAATTCGTATTTTGGAAAGGTCAAGCGGCGCCACGCGCGCAGTCGGATGCCTAAATGCAATACGCTTAGCCTCGGAAAGCGTACCTGCGGCAATGTCTTCTCTGATTGCGGCATTTGCCTTGGACAGCGCTGCCATGTAATCAGGTATTTCGTAGCCTTCCTGCAGCGGATAACGTCTTTTCTTCGGCGGGATCGTATCGTCAAGCATCGCAAGCGTCCACATGGAGTAGCCGCCCGATCTGACGCCTGCATGATATGCGCATACCGTCACATCTTCAGGCAGATAGTTGTCCGGCCGAAACCATGTCACATAAATGTTTTTGGGGTTCCCTTTCAGTGCTCGCTTGACATTCGCCTGCGTCACCGCGTCCACATATCCAGAACCATTATACATGTCCCACCCATCGACAATGGCAGGAATGCCAGGCGCGGAAAGCGCACTATTCAATATCTCCGAATATCTTCCGCTTGAACGTGCAGGCATATAGCCGAGAACGATTTCAGGACGGATTGCACGAAGTTCCTTTACGAACTTCACAATCGCCGCCTCAATTCCATCAAGCATGAACTCTCTGTACGCTTTTGTTCCTCCTTTCTTTCCGCGAAGAGCCGCTCCTCTTTTGCTTACAGGCGTGGTAGACGTAAAGGTTCCATTTTTTGCGCAAAACGCCGTCCATGTGACATCATCATAACTCAAGTACTGGTCAATCCTCTCAACGTCAAATTTAAGTGATGCAAAGCCGATCTCATCCTGATATTTCGCAAACTCGAATGCATGAATGAAGAGCTGTCTCCACACGGCAGGATCTGTAAGCAGGAACTCCGTCTCTATTTTCTCGCCATTCTCCGCGACAGGACACGGAAGACAAGCGTGCTCCGGCCAATCCACATGGCGGTCAGCACGATACGGCACCGTATAGAGATATATTTGGAAGATCATACCCTTTGAACGTGCATGATCTGCAAGCGCCTTTATCTTCGGGACATATGTCGCCACATCGAAATGTCGTGCTCCACCCTGTATCTTCACCTCGTAGGAGTTGAATCCGTTCTTCGCCAGCACGTCTATCATATGCGTATTACGTTCGAATTCACCTTTACGAAGGACATTCCAGCCATAATAGCCTGAAATTATCTTTTCCGGCAACGCATCCACCGCATACACCGAACAGCCCATCAGTGCCAAAACAACCATTATCTTTGTCTTCATTTTAACGCTTTCCTATTTGCAGTTATTGCATATTGGAATAAATTGCCGTCATTTG
>JAGBFY010000152.1 GCA_017936245.1 Kiritimatiellia bacterium | reverse complement strand
CGCTTGTTTCGGGAGTCGAGAAGAATCCTTTGCGTACGACAACATTTGGCGTCGGGGAAATGATCAAGGACGCCATTGCGCAAGGATGCCGAAGGTTCATTGTGGGGATCGGCGGCAGTGCGACAAATGATGCGGGGGCGGGAATGCTTCAGGCACTCGGCTTCAGGCTGCAGGATGCGGGTGGACGTGATATCCCATTTGGCGGCGGCGCGCTTTCTTCCGTTTCGAAGATCGACCGCGGCGGCGCTGTTCAGGAACTTGGAGAATGCACCTTCCGGATCGCCTGTGACGTTACGAATCCGCTTTGTGGAGAGAAAGGCGCAAGCGCGGTGTACGGTCCGCAGAAAGGCGCAACTCCCGAGATGGTCGAGACGCTCGATTCCGCGCTCGCGCATTTTGCCGCCGTCTCCGGTGGCGATCCCGAATATCCGGGGTCCGGCGCGGCCGGCGGACTTGGCTTTGCGTTCCGTGGATTTCTCGGCGCGGAGCTGAAGAGTGGAGTTGAGATAGTGCTGGAAGAGACGCGCTTCGAGGAGGTAGTGCGCGATGCGGATGTTGTCGTGACGGGCGAAGGCCGTCTCGATTCCCAGACGGTCATGGGCAAGGCGCCGATCGGCGTTGCCAGGATGGCAAAGCGGTTCGGCAAGAAGGTTTTGGCGTTTTCCGGATGCGTGACCCCGGATGCAGGAGTCGTGAACTCGCATGGAATAGATGCGTTCTTCCCGATACTGCGTGAAGTGGTCACGCTGGAAAAGGCTCTCGAGAAAGGCAATGCGGCAGCCAATCTTGCCGCCACAACGGAGCAGGTGTTCAGATGTTTACTACTTGGGGCGCACTGACAGGTCTGGCGATAGCCATCATTCTCATAATACGCAAGGCGACGCCTGCGTATGCGCTGGTGCTTGGTGCGCTTGCAGGTGGACTTTTGGGCGGTGGAGGGTTGCCTGAAACGGTTTCGGCGATGATCTCCGGCACGCAGTCCATGATGCCGAGCGTGCTTCGCATTCTCACCTCCGGCATATTGGCGGGTGCGCTTGTGAAGACAGGCAGTGCGGAACGCATTGCGGATTCGATTGTCAGGATGCTCGGCTCGAGGTTCGCTCTTGTTGCGATTGCGCTTGCTGCGATGATCGTAACCGCCGTGGGAGTGTTCGTCGACATTGCGGTTATAACGGTCGCACCGGTCGCGCTTGAGGTGGGTAAACGCGCTGGACTGCCGGTATCGTCGCTGCTGCTCGCAATGGTAGGTGGAGGTAAGGCGGGGAATGTCATCTCGCCGAATCCGAACACGATTGCGGCGGCGGATGCCTTCAAGGTGGATCTCACCGCGCTTATGATGAAGAACATAGTCCCTGCGCTTTGCGCCCTTGCCGTGACAGTGCTGCTTTCATCGTGGCTTGCAAAAAAGGGACGGAAGAATGCCTCCGTACTTGAAGCTGCCGCCGATGAATCTGGAGTGACAAAGAATCTTCCGAACATCGTATCCGCCGTTGCGGGACCGCTTGTTGTCGTTGCGCTTCTTGCGCTCCGTCCTATGTGCGGTTTCGCGGTCGATCCTCTTGTTGCGCTTCCGGCTGGCGGACTTGTGTCGATAATCGTCTGCGGACGCTGGAGAAACACCGCCGAATACTGCGAGTTCGGTCTTTCCAAGGTGATCGGCGTGTCGATCCTCCTGATCGGCACCGGTGCGGTTGCGGGGATTGTGAAGAACTCCGGGCTCAACGCCGACATGATCTCAGTTCTCAACGCCTGCCACCTTCCGGCGTTTGCGCTCGCTCCGCTTTCGAGCGTTCTGCTCTCCGGCGCGACGGCTTCGACGACGGCCGGCGTGACAATCGCCTCACAGACATTTTCCGGTGCACTTGCACAGGCCGGCATCCCTGCTCTTTCCGCTGCGGCGATGCTCCATGCCGGCGGCACGATATTCGATGCGCTTCCTCACGGAAGCCTTTTCCATGCGACGGCAGGAGCGGTCGGCATGAGCGTGAAGGAGCGGCTCAAGCTTTTCCCGTACGGAACGTTCGTCGGAGCGACGACCACGGTTGTATCTGTTGTCATGTATCTTTTGGGATTTTGAAGAGATTGAAAGAAAGGATGGGGTGATGATATCTGGAAAAGTTCCCGAGAGAATCATAGGCAGATTGCATGAATGCAGTGTTTGCGTGATGCTTTTTGTTTGCATTTGGGTTGCTTTGCCTGTGTCAGGAGCGGAATATGCCACACATAATCCATTGCTTCAAGGCGAAATGTGGAGAGGCGCGTTCATTTCCAACGGCGAAAACCAACCGTACGTCAACATGAAGAAGGCGCTTGATCTGGAAAGGGACAACTTCGGATGCGCAACCGCTCCGCTTCTCGTATCAAGCGCTGGACGTTACGTGTGGAGCGAACGGCCGTTCTCGTTCATTGTCACAAACAATGTGCTTACTCTCATCTCGTCATATGAGCAGGTGAAGCCAGTCTCCGCAGGCAAGACTCTGCGCGATGCATTCCGGGCTGCTTCAAGCCGCCACTTCCGTGCCGACG
>JAGBFY010000151.1 GCA_017936245.1 Kiritimatiellia bacterium | reverse complement strand
CTCAGGATGGGGATGTGATGTGTTTCCCGATGCGCATCTAGCTCAGATGGCGCATGCGGGCATGGATGCAATAGTTGTTTTCGTGCGCGGGGTTGATCGCACAAAGGGCAACTCCAATTATCAGGATGTAAACGACATAATCCGCAGGGCGAAGAAATACGGTCTGGATACGTATCTTTACAGCTGTGTGGTCGCATTTGCGCACCCCGCGGATCCGGGGGCGGAAAAGATTTTTGCCGATACCTACGGCAAAGTGGCGGAGGCATATCCTGATGCGAAGGGAATTGTGTTTGTCGGTGAGTCCTGCCAGTTCCCGACCAAAGATGAACGGGCGCAACCGGCGACATTCAAGAAACGCATTCCCGGCGATAAGCGTCCGCTCGCAGGATGGTGGCCGTGCCGTGACTATCCAGATTGGGTGCGGGCGGTGAAGAAGGCGATCAATGTGCATTCGAAGAATATTGAGATCGTATTCTGGTCATACAATTGGGGCAGCAAGCCGCTTCAGCCGCGCATGGAGCTGATAGACAATCTTCCTTCTGATGTGACTTTGCAGGCGACTTTCGAAATGTTCGAGCCGCTCACGAAGCGTAACGGACACAAGTCAAGAGTTGCTGATTATTCGCTTTCATTTGCCGGGCCGGGAGGATATTTCGTATCGGAAGCCGAGCGGGCTGCAAAACGAAAACTTAGGCTTTACTCAATGTCAAACACAGGAGGCCTCACGTGGGATTTTAGTGTGGTGCCGTATCAGCCGTTGCCGTTTCAATGGAAGCGCCGTTACGATGCCGTCTGCAAGGCGCAGGATGATTGGGGGTTGATTGGTCTGATGGAGAACCACCATTATGGGTGGTGGCCGTCGTTCATCAGCGAAATTGAGAAAGAGGCTTTTACGGAAGGTGGCATGCCGTTCGATGAACACATTAGGGCTATCGCCGCTCGCGATTTCGGGGCTAAAAATGCAGACCGGGCGATTTCTGCTTGGCGGATGTGGAGCGAAACCGCGGATGATTACGTTGCTACCGATCAGAACCAGTATGGACCGTTCCGCCTCGGGCCTTCCTATCCGTACAACTTCGGCGGCAAGCGAATTCATAACAAGGAGTTCCCTTGTCCCCCGTATGCCAATGCAGGAGTGCATATCGCGCGCATCAACTATCTGGATGTGAGCGGTTACAGCCCTCAATTGGGAGAAGTGAAATCCATCAACGTCGAAGGAGCTAAAAAAGAGATTGAACTTTTTGAGTCTATGCGTGAAAAGTTCAATCGAGGTGCAGATATTTTCGATTCCATCGCCGCCTCGCTTGACGGTCCCCGTGCAGTCAAGGCACGGCGTCTTGCGGGCATGGGGCGGTTTATGGCGCGTACGCTTTCTACGGCCATTAACATCAAGCACGGCTCGATCGCGCACTTCGCCGGCGACAAGGCGGAGGTGCTCAAATGGGCGAAAGCTGAATATGCCAACGCCAAAGCCACCTTGCCGCTTGTGGAAGCCGATTCCCGGCTCGGATGGGAGGCAACTCTCGATTATGTCGGCGGGCCGGAGCAGATTCGCTGGAAAATGAAGCGCATGGAAGCGCTTTATGGTGCAGATGTTAGAGATGAATAATGCGGAAACTGAGATGATGGGTAAATTTTCTACCACGGAATGCACGGAATATCACGGAATCAATTCTGTGGGTTCTTGAGCTTCCTATCGTTAACGAATGAGCAAAAGGAGAAAGGAACATGGCATGAAAAAAAAATCGCTTAAAGTGCTTATAGCGGTGGCAGGTGCGATAATGACGCAGGTGATCTGCGCCAAAACCGTTGCTTGGTATCATTTCGATGAAGGCGTTAGCGGCGAGAAGACCTCTGGAGGCACACCGCAGATTCTCAATGCTGTTGATCCAGAGTCGCTGAAAGGTAGGCCATATGCAATGGCTGCAAATTCATTGACTGTACTCACTACAGGAAATCTGCTTCCGGTTTACACGAATGTTTTTCCTTCTTGTGTCACATGGCGTGATCCAGTGACGGGCAAAAAAGGCGCTAACAACCGAGGTCTCTTTCTAGATTCACTGAATCATGATGGATCGGGGCAGGCAGGCGTCGTATTTGTAGATGACGACGAGAAACTTCATCTGCAAAAGCTTACAGTTGAGATGATGGTGAATTTCAGGGGAGAAAACGGACTTAAGAACTGGTCGCATATTTGCATGATGCGCAATGGACCTGGCAACACCAAGGCGTGGGGCTTGCACATCAATGCTAACGGAACGTTAAATATCGGAATGAATCATTTTTCTCAACCAGATGAAACAGGATCAGTGACCACCAACAATCTAACGTGGTCTACAGCCGGCGATTCGCATGCAAGTCTTATTGACGGCAAATGGCATCATATCGCCTTTTCATATGACGGAAGTTACGTTAGGCTTTACGTTGATTACCAACATATTGAGGGCGCAACGCGCACATGGAAGCATGGTGTTTCATACAGCGATGTGCTTGAAGGGCGTCTTTGCATTGGGGGAAATGATAAGGCCACATATGGCCGTTGGTTGGGGTTTGTTGACGAGGTACGCATTTCTGATGAAGTATTGTCGCCTGACAAATTTCTCCGTGTAGGCGGGTTTTCGGAGCAGGCGGCGGAGATTACGGATGAAGATACCGCCCTCTATCTGTCCTTTGATTCTGCGGAACTTATTTCCGACTCCTTTTTCGGTGCAGTCGGTCAGCCGATGGTGTTCAACGAAAGTATTGCTACGAACGCTCCTGAATTGAAAGTGGCATCGTATGACGGTGTTTTGCCTGTACACGATGATGCAAATACCGTTTCCAATTTTTTGAATAACGGCATCTTCTCTGATACGTCCTATGCAAACGGTGGATGTTGGTCGTTTGGAAGTGGAGAAACCGCTGGCAGGTCTCTTCATATGTACATGGATGATTATTCAAAGAACGGGAATAATCATTTGATAACATCAGGCAATTTCACGATTGAATATTGGTTTAAGGCATCAGAAACACCATCGAAATCCATATATATCGTTTGCGAGCAGTCGGCAACAAAAGGTTCGGGTACCATGTTGCTTTATGTTAATACCAACAATGAGATGTTTTGTCGTCTCGTTTCAGGGAAAGAACTCGAGGACTGGGAAAATTTAGACAATCCCATTGCGTATAATGACGCTTACAAAAGCGGAATTTGCGACGGGAAATGGCATCATATTGCGCTCAGCGTTGACCGTACAAATAAAAGGGCTGCGTTTTATGTTGATTACGTACTCATAAAAGAGCACTCAGATTTTGTGTTGGCGTCGGAAGTTGCAGCTTCTAACGCCTATAAGCCATTGCAGATAAGTGGAGGTTGGGGATACGGAGCAAATCGGCTTGACCAGTTTTACGGTCTTTCTATAGATGAACTTCGCATTACGCGTCGTGCGCTTTCTCCGCAAGAGTTCTTGAAGTCTGGTGCTCCTGGTACGGCAGCGCTCGAGCCTACCCGTATGCTGGTAAGTTTTGAGGGGGGCTACGCGGCTCTGCCACGACCGGATGAAACATTGCTGAAGGCCACGACTGCCGGTACGCCGCCGACGTTTTCGCGTCGCGTTCCCGGCAATGCCATTTTCGACGGCAAAGGAAATCTGCTGAAGGCATCCAATACCAATAGCATCAGTTTTGCAGAAAATGATAAGCATGGCATTTTGCATTTTAGCCGTAATGCGCTTTTGGAGCGCGATATGCAAGAGCAGACCGTAGAGTTCTTCATGCGCGCTCCCAAAGGTTCTTTCCGGGCTTGGACGCATTTGCTGCATCTTGGCCTTGGTGATACGCTTGCTGGCGTCAATGTGTGGTCGATTGGATATTGTGGCGAGGCGGATAACGGCGTTTCAGTCCGTGTCGATACCGATTTGGGCGGCATGGCTGCAGGTGAGCCTGGGTTCAATCAGGTTACATATGCGAAGAATATCGATCCAGCCGACGGCCAGTGGCACCATATCGCGGTGACGTTTGGTCTTCATGAGGAGACGAATACGCAAGTGCGCATTTACAAGGATTACAGCCTCGTCGGTGAAAACGTGATCAACGGGCGTTTGAAGATGGGGAGTGTCCCGACTTCGCTCAATATCGGCAGGGTTGAGAACGCGAACTATTATTACAAAGGGTTGATTGACGAGGTGCGCATTTCAAAAGGTGTTTTGCCTGTGGAAGACATGATGTATGCGGATTGGATAGGTCGTCCGTTCCGTGTGATTGTGCGGTAAGGAACGAGAAAAGAAAAAAAGAAAGAGTTGAGCGGGATGAAGATTGAAAGAAGAAAGTTTCTGCTTGGCGCGGCGGCGCTGCCGGCGGTTTCGCTGGCCGGTAACGTTGATGTGAAACCATCAGGCGTCCGCCGCTTGCGGCTCGGTGTCATCAGCGATATTCACATTACCGATGCCGCGTCCACGGCGCCGTTAGAGGCGGTGCTGCGGATATTCGACAGATCAAAGGTGGACGGCGTAATCGCATGCGGCGACTTGACCGATTACGGCACAGAGCCGCAATTGGAGCTGCTGGCGAATACGTGGTTCAAGGTTTTTCCGGACGGGAAAAGATCAGACGGCAAGCCGGTCGCCAATCTCATGCACTACGGCGACCACGATACAAGCGGGAATACCTACCGCCGGTGCAAGCCATGCGTGAAATTGTATCCCGACGAAAACGAGATGCGCAAAATGCTTCTCTCGCGCAACCGTAAGCAGGCATGGGAGCGTTGTTTCCGGGAACCGTGGGCGCCGATAGTTCACAAACGTGTGAAAGGGTACGATTTCGTTCTTTCGCATTTCACAAGAGGCGAGCCGGGCAATCCGCGCGGAGACAACACCCCCGGATTGGAAGCGTTCATGGCTGCGCTGAAGCTCGATCCCAAGAAACCGTTTTTCCATTCCCAGCATCGGCTGTATCGTGACACCGTATGCGGGCCGTACTCATGGGGGCGTGACGACGGCGCTTCAACGGCGCTGTTCGCCTCCAAGTATCCCAATGTGATCGCGTTCTGCGGTCACGGCCACCAGTGTTCCGCCAATGATCAGGTTCTGTGGCAGGGCGCGTTTACGGCGATGGAAGTTCCGGCGCTCAGGTACTGCATCACGATGCCCGGCCGCGAAAACGGATTTTCGCTTTTGGACCGTCCGTTCACCCGTCCCGCCTACACGATGGGCGAGATGCGTGTCGGTGAAGGGTTTGATTTCACCCGGCAAGGACTGTTGGTCGATGTGTACGACAACTGCATCAACATCAGCCGGCATGAATTCAAGTACAATGCGCGTACGGGGCACGACTTTATGATTCCGCTGCCGTCGCCCGGCAACAGGCCTTATGCGTTTGAGAATCGCCGCCGCACGGTTCCCGCTCCGGTGTTCCCCGAAGGCGCGGCGATTGAAGTGCGCGAAATCCGTGCAAAGGACCGCGTGGGCGATGAGCAGGATTTGTATGAACTCACGTTCCCGCCCGCGTCGATGACGGCGACGACTCCGCGCGCCAACGAGTATGAGGTTTGTGTGGAGACGCAGTGGGGCGACGTGATCAAGACCGTGGCGACACGGCGCTTCTATTCGCGCTCCTACATCTGGGGCGACGCGCACGACCGCAAGCCTGTGGTCTGCCGGATGCTGAAAAGCGACGTGCCGGTGAAGCGGCCCGCGCGGTTCGTAGTAAGGGCGATGAATTCCTATTACGTTTGCGGAGAAGCATTGATGACAGAATTCAAGGAAAGGAAAGAAGCGTGAATATTTCCCGCAGAAGCATGCTCGTCGGAGGGTTCGGCGCCGCTGCGTTTTTATCGATCCGCTGCGCCAGGGCTGCCGGGCTGATGAAGAAACCGCGCAATCTCCGCATCGGCATCATGAGTGACATCCATGTCACGACGGAAGAATCCGCCGTGCGGGTGGAACGCGCGTTTCGGTATTTGCGCGATCAGGATGTGGACGGAGTCGTTATCGCCGGTGACTTCATCGACGGCGGTGTGCGCGAGCAATTGGAGATTGCCGCGCGGACATGGTTCAAAGTGTTTCCTGAGAATCGCGGGCGCAACGGTGTGACGGTGGAAAAACTGTTCATCTACGGCAATCACGACATCGGCGGCCACAAATATTCATATCCGCCGATCAAGACAAAATCGAAGGAATGGATTGAAGCTAACGCGCTTTCGCTCGGCGACAACCGCCGTCGTGTTTGGGAAGAGCTTTTCCGCGAAAAGTGGGAGCCTATCTGGAAGAAGACGGTAAAGGGCTATTTTTTCGTAGGCGGAAGCTGG
>JAGBFY010000150.1 GCA_017936245.1 Kiritimatiellia bacterium | reverse complement strand
TAATACTGACTACACCTCAGCATTAATGGTGACATACCATCAGCATTAATGCTGGCAACCATCAACATCGCTATCAGTTTTCTGATCATTTTCATGTTCCGGTCGCTCAAATCCTGTAAATCTCGTTAATCCTGTCCTCTTAACACTTCCCAATGGCCGTTTTTTGCAGCTCCAACGCGCCGTATTCTGCCGGCATCGGCAAGCTCCTTTATACGACGTGCGACCGTCCGACGCGGCACACCCATAAGCTCCGACAATTCGTCATAGCTGACAAACGGATCGGCCTTGAGGTTTGCGATAATTTGCAGTGCCAACGATTCGTTATTTACAGGATTTACAGTGCCACATTTTGTCGATATCTCAAATATATCATCTGCCTTTTGAGCGAATTCCTCAATTTGCAAAATACGACTTTGGAGAAACTTCTCTATAGAGCGCAGCCTGTCTTGTGGCAGGTTATAGTATTTATGCCGTTTGAAGCGGAAGCCCTTCAACGCCTTCATACGCTCAAGCATACTTTTCGTAATGCCGCCCGGAAATCCCAGCCACTTTGAGTATAACGCAGGCTTTACCCGCGAAACATATTTAGCCAAATCAGAAAACTCGTCAAGCCTATCGCCAGGACGATAAAGTGCCAGCGAAAATAGTCCGTAACCATTATCGAATATGGGAGCCGCGCCAACTATCTCATTTTTATCATTATCAACCAAATACCCAAAATTTCCGAGATGACGGTCGGTGTTGAAAATGAGTGCGTCAAAGAAGAAAATGTCGGCAAAGCGTTTGTCTTCCAGAGCTTCTGCCACATTCATGATTCTTCCCGCTGGCAGATATCCAAGCTTATCGCTCGTAAAAATATTGCAGGTCGAACACAAATAGCCCTTAAACTTGCTTAGCGAATATTCGACATGATCAAGCCCCATAGCAGCGGCGATCTGCGAAGCATAATATTCGGAATAAGGCTCAAATCCCGTATTGGCAGCTCCATCCGTTCCCGACTTGTAAAGAGCGACCCTTCCATCGATTCTCCGCCAGCATTTCGCGAGCATTCCATTCGTCGAAAATTCAGGCGAAGATATCCAATCAAGGCGCTCAATAGCAGACCCCATCCCGTTAAAGGCGGTTAGCGCAATCGCCTGCGAAAATTCATTATCGTAAAGATTGCAATCTTTCCACGATCCCTTAAAATCATTCGGCACAACCCAATGAACATCATTAAGCGATAAGCCACGGCATATCTCGATTATACCTCGAACATTTCGCGCTTCAAGACCCATTGCCGCCATTAATGCGTCGATATTACGGCGATTACGTGGCACCACACGACGAGACAGCCACTTCCAAAGATTTTCGTCAGAAACCTCGCCCTTAAAATCAAGGGGCAGATAGCGATTATTCCCTTCATCTACTGAAACAATACGAACACCTTGCGGTTCAATCCATTCAAACCGCAACAGTTCTTTATCTCGATGCTTCAGAATCATTTGATAAATCAACTTAACTTGAACTTATCCCGTCAAGCATACACATCACAAAACATCTTTTGTGAAAACAAGGCAAATAATAGCACTTACAGGCATCAAACGCAACCGAAATGTTCACTTATCCAATCTTTCTTACTTCAAAATGTCATTACGAGATTGACCATAAGCTCTTTCTCTGTTGGCTTAGAGCAGGCAATTATCACCGTGAGCGCCACGAGCGTGTGGTCTGCAATGCGCTTGGAGACATCCTTGCGTAAAAGCAGTTTGTTCCGATTCAAAAATACAGGAAGAGACCGGCGGCAATGCGCTTATTGCCGTCCGTGAAGCCGTGATTCTTCGTGACAAGATACAAAAGATTCGCGCCGAAACAAGAAAAAAAAAGTCTTCTGCAGTCGACATAGAAGCACTCCCAAAACTTGACTGAATCACAATATATCATTGCCCGAGCAATAATAATCATGTATGCGGACGAAAGATGATCGCAGGACGGTCCGTACGGATCGAAAAGCGTGTGGACACGATACGGTTAAGCGTACCTCGCCATAAGGCGTCAAACCGCACGCCATTCAGCGGCCACTTAAGACCTTCCGATGCCATTATCGTGTCGGGATGCGTCGCAAAAACACTGATTGGACACCCGACATTTAAATCGCCGTCCCATTCCCGCCCTGGCGGCATAAGGGGTTCGAATGTTCCGAAGTCCGTTACGATCTGAACGCCAGGATTGGATTCGGCAAAATCAACAAGATGAAAGATGTTACCTATGGCATGATCTTCGCGCTTGCCCGTAGCACCCAAAATAACGATCCGACCGGCGGTTCCGGAACGCATAACGTACCTGAACGCCTTGCATAGATCATTCGTATCCTGTTCCGCATCCACGAAAACAGGAACGCAAAGACGCTCAAGCTCCGCCAAATCGTCCGAAGAGAGCGAATCACCATCCCCTACGACCGCATCAGGGATTCGCCCCTTCTTCACAGCCGTGCGCCATGCGCCGTCACATGCCACAACCGTTTTGGCGTAGCGGAGAAACGACAAAGGCACTTCATGCGACGACGCTTCACCGTCCGCAAGTATCACAGTCACGGAGGCCCCTTCTGCAGATATCATGCTCATCTTCTCAATGTAACCGGACCGATGAGACCCGCCGGTTTTGAAGGGGTGTTTTTCGGTGGCGCCGATATTGTCCATGTTTTGCGCTCATTCTCTGGGAGCCCGGCATCGTACGCAAGCCTGTTGAACCATGTGGAGGTCACATCAATACGCAATTCGTTTTTGCCATCCGTGACATAATCACCGATTCCGCAGCGATACGGCGGCGCCCACATGGTACGCACCTTCCGTCCGTTAACGAACACATCCGCCACGAACTCCACCTCGCCAAGGTCCAGGACCACATCCTCTCCCTTTATGCCGGCAAAACTGGTTCTGTATGTCGCAGTACCCGAGAAATGGCGTCCTTCCTTGCCGATTGGGAGATCCGTCCATGAAACGAGCCTGTCGAGATCGATTGATTCCGGAGCGCCCCACCCTTTCGGGAATGAAAGAGTCCATCTGCGAAGGTTACGCAGGTCGTTGAAATCGTCTTCAGTCGGCAACTTTCCGTTTTCCTCAACGCCACCCGCCTTTGAAAGACCACGGGAGAACACCACAAACATATCCTCCGCAGGAGCGAGATCCAGCATGAGCGTCGTGAAACCGCCGCCGGAACGGACGACCGTCGGCTTGCGGATATCACCCGTGACAGGATCCCATACGGACACGTCACCTTCCATGCGGAATGTGACCTCACCCTTGTACGCATCCATTCCGTTCGCCGAAACAAAATACCACTCCGCATCCTTGCCACGACGATGCAACCATTCTATCCTCTGCTCATCTCTGCGCCAGTCCGTTATCGCCCTTCCTTTAAGATCCGGTCCGCAGACTACATCCGGCGGCAGTCCCTCAACCGTTTTCAGAATATCCTTTTCCATCGTTGTTCGCCGCCCGTAGACAACCCGACCGCCGGACTTGGCAAATTCCTGCAGCCTTGCCTTCACTTCCGGTGTCCTATATGACGGCGGCACCCACAGCACCTTCCATGAAGCGCCGTCAGGCGCGATGAAAAGGCCATCCTTGACGGATATGCGTGACAAAAGCGCATCACGGTTGATGTAGTCATACTTGTAGCCATGCGGGAACGGACTGCGTTCGTTCGGCTTGTGGTCAACATCTTCTCCCAAAAACCAGAGGATGTCATTTGCCGGCTTCCCTGCCTCAAGCATGTTGCAGCATCTTGCAGCCCAAGCCGTGAATTCCGGCATATGCTTCCACCAGGCCTGACCGCGTATGAACGGAGTGCCTATGCGTGTTCCGAAGCTTGTGCCAGGCAATTTCCATCCGACGTGCGGATTGTGCGTGTACGTATGGAAAACAAGGTGCGTCACGCCACGCGCAAACGCATGGTTCGCGCAAGCTTTGAGGCGCTTGAGATCCTCCGCCCACGAA
This sequence comes from Kiritimatiellia bacterium, assembly GCA_017936245.1. Taxonomy (GTDB): domain Bacteria; phylum Verrucomicrobiota; class Kiritimatiellia; order RFP12; family UBA1067; genus UBA1731. The sequence goes on along the minus strand of JAGBFY010000150.1, from coordinate 1,958 downwards.
AGCCTGGTTGTGGTAAACGCCTCTGCCGACACACGTGACTTCCCGTAAATGTGTGCCGATGAGGCACATGGAATGATCGGCTTGAAGTCGTCCTGTCCTGCGCTCTCTTCGGCACGGGGGAACCAGAACTCAGTCATTGGAGTGTCACAATATTTCCAGAACGAAAGGATGTCACCCGGCAGCACGTCTCCAAACGCCGCCTCGTATTGAGCGACCATGCCGTTCTCGCGGGCTATTTCCGCCATCCGCGCATAGTAGTTCTTTTCTATAAGTTCTCCAAGCGTCTGCCGCCAGTCACGGAGGAACGAATCTGTCTTCTCTGGCGAATCGATAATCCAACCGAATACGGAAGGAAGATTCTTTCTGAGTCCGTAACCGCGAGCCGATCGGAAATCACGTTCCAGATGCTCCGTCCACGTCTGACGGCGGCACTCCCAGCTGTCGACAATGAACCCTTTGAGTTTGCCGCCCGCAAGAGGTCCCATCGCAAGCCGTCCTATATAGGCGACGAAATGCGTATCGATTCCGCGCGGATCCATCTTGTTGCACTCCCAACCTGTAGCCTCAGGCGGCGCAGGGGCGTTCTTCGTACCGTTGTTCACGTGTCCGATGCGGAGGATTGTCCACTTCCCTTCTGGCGGAGTCCAGTTCAATCTGCCGTCCACGAGTTTATTCGTAAGATCGAGAATCTTATCACCGTCAATGCATTTCGATTCTGAAAAGGAGCGGCATAGCGTTTCACACGAACGTATTCCGCGCAGCACCCAACCGGCCTTCCCCTCCCAGTTATGGTTGCGAAGCCCCGCATGAAAACGCACGTACGGAACATTCAACGGATGCCGACAATATATATCAACATCCCATGTATCGGTCGGTTCAATTCTGCAATCTCCGTCCATTTTTGATACGGTAAACGGCACATTGTCCTGCCAGCATCCGTTCGGAATCGGAGATTGCACTATGGTCTTCAGACGTTTTCCGCCTTCATAAACCGCACTAATGTGCACAGTAGCGCATATGTCATACGCCCATGCCTTGTTGAGAATGTGCGAATTGGGTATTTCCACGGAATTCACCGTCACCGGATGCGGGAAACGATATCTGCGGCGCACGAATTCCCCGGATTTCACACGCTCTTGAACCATTTCAGGCTCCGGCATTGACATCTCATCTCCTTCCGGCGTCGGGAAAGCCATGACAAACAAATCACAATAGTCACGATCTTCGTCTGAGATCTTCACCTCGGGAAGAGGAAGTCGCGGAATCGGCAGTTCCATGTTCACCGATGCGCCACCCTTGATGTCGGTACGCGAGTATGTAAGATTGCGCATCGCGTTCGACGGCGCAATCCAAGGGCCGCCGCTCATCGACCAACCCGGACAGTTCTGCATCTTGAAGATTAACCCGCGCTTCTCACAGCCATCTGCGACAAAGCGGATAAGATCGTCCCAATCTTCGCTCAAACACGGAATCTGCTTCTTGACGTTCGGCCATTCGCCATGGTCTGAACGACCATGGAAAAGATGTATTCCGGATATTCCGGCATTTGCAATTGCGTCGAGATCGGCATCCATACCTTCTTTTGACACATTGCCGCCAATCAGATGAAACCATGTCTCAGGACGACAGGAAAGGTCTGGATTCCTGAACGAATCCACATCCACCGCACTCACCGACAGAACTGACAGACAAAAAGACAGGTAAAGTACCAACAATGTTTTCATGCGACGTATTGTACCAAAATCATTCAACAAATCCCACAAACACATACATCTCTTAATTTATGGAAAGACATGCAAAATACAGCAGGGTCGCGTTCACTGAACGCGCCGTCCCCTTCTTTATGGCATCAAGTTCTGTCGTGAGGGAAATCGAGAAATTCGTATGGCGGGCGTTTAGTTGAAAACAGACCGTGCACAACAATCACAAACAATATGTGCACCCCTTCCGCATTAAGG
>JAGBFY010000149.1 GCA_017936245.1 Kiritimatiellia bacterium | reverse complement strand
CGGGATACTGTTCGCGCACCAGCTTCACGATCCGCACCCATGCCGCCTCCGGAATCATGTATCCAGCGTCGCAGCGAAATCCGTCCACGCCCTGTCTGCACCAGAAGAGAAACACCTCCGCCATGTAGTCGCGAAGCTCTTCATGGGCATAATCCAACTCAACGAGATCCTCCCACACAACGCCCCATGCCCCAGGGGATGCGAACTCCCCGTTCTTACGGCGACGGAACCATTCGGGATGGTGGGTCTGAAGCGTACTTGCCCAGCCTGTGTGGTTCGCAGGAAGGTCTATGAAGAAACGTCCACCACTCGCATGCACTGCATCGATGAGCTCACGGAACTGGTCGAGAGGTGTGGCGGTTGTATCGAACTCCGCCATCGCAGGATCGACGCAATGAAAATCCGTGGCGGCGAAAGGACACCCATACTCGCCCATTACGGCATAGGTTGTGGGTACGGGGAACGGAGGGAGCGTCTGGACGATCCGAAAACCCATCGTGTCCATTATGTGCGGCAGACGGCGCACGACCTCGCGGAACGAGCCGAACTGACGCGGGAAGACAGTGTAGATCGAATTCGCGGAACGCGTGGCGGCAGGCTCGACCTTTACGCGGAAATTGCCGCCCTGCGGCCATTCGGGAATCGATGAACCTTCAGGAAAGAAACAGCACTTCCCGAAAAACAGCCCCACCCGACCAAGCGGAACCGGAACGGAAAACTCACCCGCTGCAATTTCGGACATAGGCAGGTCGTTCCACACGCCGCCGATATCGGTGCGCAGAACCGCACGTCCCGCTCTAGGGGAAGGAAGCCTGAGCGAGACTGCAAGCACGTCGCCCTTCCATTTCAGCAGATATTCTCCGCAACAAGGTGTCTGTTTCATTATTGATCCGCCATTGAAAAATTCTTAAAACCCCGATATTCTACCAAATCCCGCCACATGGTGGAGCAAAATCAACAGACTTTCACTATCCTGCAACCATAAAAAATGGAACATACAACAGCACCTGGCGGCCTTACCGTTCAAGCTCGTACAGGAACGTTGCGTTTGCGGAATCGCGAGCGATATCCGCCGTGAAGCCAAGGCAACCATCCGCATATCTGCAAGGAACCTCCCCCCTGCGGTTACCGGCACAGTCAAGGGCGTACACCTTCCATTCTCCAGATACGACATCGAGCAATACATCGGCCTTCCCCTTCCTCATGAGATGCGGCATGCCGCCCCAGCGAAGAAGTTCTTTGCGTGAACTGTCAGCATAGGTGATCTCCGAGTTCTGGACATCCGTAAGATGGGTGAGGAGAATGCGACGCGACTCCTTGAGCGGCTTGTTGTCCAACGAACTCACCCACACAGTGGCCGCCCCATCAAGTTTCGCCCTGAGGACGCCGGCCTCGACCAGACCGCCTTCCTCGAATCCCCCACAGGTGTTATCGGTAACTATGCGCAAACCGCCTGTCTTGCGGTTCTCCACAAGTGCGGACGCATCATTCGCCTTCAGATCCCCTCGCATGAAAAGGCACAGCGACGCGCGCTCACCGGCAAGAGACAGCGGATCGCCGCTCATATCGAAATATGTCATCGGCTTCGGACCATATACACCCTTCACCCCATGACTCCACGCAAAACGCCAGAGCCCGTCCATATCCTCTCTCGCCGCGACAGCGCCTGTCTGAATGCCGCCAAGACTTCTGTAGGCTCCCGGCCCTGAATAGTTGTATTCGGTGATCACAAACGGCATCGCCTTGGCTATCCGGTTGCGGAAACGAAGCGTTTTGTATATGCCGCGACCTTCCCTCCTTATCGGATTTTCGTTCGGCAGAACGCTAGGCAACCGCCATTTCGTTTCCAAAAAATGCGGATGGTCGCAGTAGAAATGGTCATCCAGGTAATCATATTCATTTGCACGGACATCGTCGTACTCCTCAGGGTAGAAGTAATTGTTCATGTTTGTAAGCAGAATACGCGTCTTAACATCCTCCCTCAGCCATTTTGTGACACGGCGCGCGAAGTTGCGCTCGTTCTCCACGGTCAGACGGTCGTTGTTATTCCCCTCGTTCACCAGTGAATAGAGAGGCATGGCGGGTTCATCAGCATAACGGCGTCCCGTATGAGGATTCACATGCTCGAGAAACGCCTTGGAATACCGCAGAAAGTTCTGATACGCCCCTTCATGCGTCTCGACAAGGGTCTTGAACTCGCGCATATCCGCCGTACCGGGTTTGTCTATCCCCATATCGCGGTACTTAACCCTGCGGGACACATAAAGGTCGGTTGTCATGTAAATGCCGTATTTGATGCATGCCGCCACCATCGCATCGAACTTCTCCATCGTCTTCGGATCAAGCTTGCCGTCCATGCCGCGCGAGAGTCCATGGTCATGGTGGTGGAAGCGCACAGCGTTGTAGCCTATCCGCGCAAGATTTGCGACATATCTGTCGGCATCCTTCGCCGGCGGATAGTTCGCCTCTCCGACAAAGTTCACGCCATAGAAACGCTGTCTGACCCCAGGCAGATTCTCAAACTCGAAATGGCCGTTTCTCACAACCAGCCAACCGTGTTTCCCGGCCGGAGCGTCATGAAACCCCATCTTCGAGAAGTCAAGCGGAGAACCGGGCGTCATAGCGGTCTTCGCCTCGACACGCATCCACTCGTCTCCTTCTCGAATGACGAATTCTTCCGACGAGAACCTTATCACCTTCGGAAGACGCAGTTTGAAGGCGATGGCATAGGACTCACCTCGTTTCACCATTTTCGTACCGCCGAGTCCAGGGAAGAATATGCGCATCGCAAAACAGGGATTGTCCCCTCCCCACTCGCGATTGTCCTGGATGTGGCAATCGGTCGGCACAGGAAACTCAAGCCGCATCGTTTCTTTTCCGCCGGCGTCGCAGAAAGCAATGCTATCCGCCTTACCGCGAAACACCTTGAATCCGCGCTTCCGGTCATAGACCTTGGCAAAATCGCGCATCTTTCCGCCATTGACGGAAAAACCGCCCCCCGCATATCGGGCGCACGGGAGACGAACGGCAAAACTAGCCCCCAAAAGCATAGTATTGGTGACGGCCACCTCCATTTTCACATTAACGTCAAGCGCTCCATCGGCGGCTTGAACGGCCTTTGTCACACCGGTGAAATTGGTGACGCCGGAACTTGTCGAATACTCCTTGCCGCCGATCCGCCAACGACGCGAACCATCCTTCTCCGGACGGTACCCTCCGCGCGCATCCCGCCCTGTCCATCCAGGGTAGTACACTATCGGCGACATGGTGACATCCGCGTCATTCACAATGATACGTCCCATCGGGGCAAGACGTATATCGGAAGCGCAGACCGGCAAAGACAACAGAACAGCGCATGCTGAAGCCGCAAAAGAAAAACACTTTTTCATGACATCATCCTCAACTTTCCTACCGGATAACGAGCGAGGTTCCGCGGCGCGGAAGCAGTTCAAGGTTTCTGCCGTCAGCCGACACGCGCAGTCTCCACGCGCAATCGAGTTCCGGCAGCCTTCCCGAGACGCCGCCGGTGGTCTCAAGTATCGTACGCGCACCCTGACCTCGGTCGAAAGTCTCGATGTCAGCGACATCAACCGATGCACCTTCAAGGAAAGCGATGCCGCCGATAATCTGTATCGGGTTGGAGAAGACCTCTTTGTCAACCTTCAGCTCACGGTCGAACGGATAAACACCGCCGCACACGTCAAGCGTAGTTCCCGGCCACATCTTGAGTGAGCTGAACGACGGGATGGTGGAACCGTCGTAGGGATGCGTCGTGAACAGCGAACCGTCCCCCGGATCCGCCATGTGCACATAGTCGAGTCCGTTCGTCGAATCGCCGCCGTTGGGATTGTACACAAGGCCTACATGATCGGCGGTCCAGTTTATGCAACCGGTCACCCAGGACGGCTCTATGCCCCCTCCCGATCCAACGGCATTATAAAGCTGTATCAGTATGGAGTTCGCGCCTGGAGCAAGCGTTGCGCCCACAAGATGCAACGTCCCCCAGCTTCCACCCGCATTTTTCTCCGCAAGCTCCTTCCCGTTTATGAAAAGCTTCAGTTTGTCGTCGAAGGCATAGGCAAAGGTCCATGTCTCGTTCGTTTCGCTGCGGTTCCACACGTATCCGGAATACGACACGTAATGGTGTTCGGAAAAATATCCAGAACTTGTAAGGTTGTACGCAATGGCCGGTTCAAGCTCCACGCCGAGGTTCGACAAAGGGACCCCCACATTGTATTCGGTCGTGGGCGCTCCCGATGCATATATCTTCTCGCCGCATACGAGACCGGGCGCAGTCACCGGCAATATTAGAGTTCCCTCCCTGACCTCAAGGGGGACATCTCCTGAAAGCGGCGCATCAAACAGGAACGCCCCGTCCCCCGTCTTCACGAATGACGTGAACGTCCCGGCGGCGTTCTGCAACGTTCCGGAAGTGGCGGAAATCGCCCCGTAGGACTTCTCAAAGCCGCCGGCATCCAACGTTCCTCCCGAAACAACGATGCCGCTGTCCGCCGGAATTGAATCGGGGTGTACTGCCTTGAGCGTACCGCCGTCAACACGGGTAACGCCACCATACGTATTGGCCGCATTGAGATTCAACGTTCCTTCACCCCGCTTCGTCAAGCCTCCGGAAGCGACATTTCCAAGTGTGCATACCAACGGAATTTCATTGGTGTAGCCGCCTCTTGTGAGTTTGGCGGATATTTCCGTGTAATCGTTGCCGGGAGAGGTCACGGTAAATCCGGTGATACGCCCATTAACCGAATCAAACTCTGCGACAGCGGAAGCCCCCGAGCCGTCACCCTCGATTTCAATGTATGGAGCGCCCACATACATCCAGTCGGTGATCGTAACACCTTCCGGCAAGGCAAGCGAAACAAGACCTTTGCCGCTTGGAGCCGTGATCGAATGATTGAGATTGCGCTCGTGGCCGGCGGTGTCAAGCACAGCCCCGCCCGCGTAGGCCGTGAGACGCATCCTCTCGGGATCACCGTAGAAGAAACTCTTTGACTTGTACGCTTCTTTGTCCGTAAGCTTATCGGTGCGATGCAAGTACGAATATACGCCTCCGTTGAGATTTATCCATGCATATGTATTGGCAAGCGGAACATTGGCGCCGGTTCCGATGATCGTCTGGTTTTCGTTCGTGAGCGTCTGCATGAACATCGCCTTGAGCGTGCCGCCGTTGAGATTGACGATGGTTTTTGCTTCCGGCGCACCGGCGAGATCAATGCCGCTGTTCACCGACATTTCGCCGCCGGCAACAGTAAACTGGTCTTGGTTTCCTGCATTCGCAGAGTCATACAGCGTCTTTCCGAAAATGAATCCACTGAAACTCTCCATGACACCCCCTGTCTGATAATAAACCCCTTTGGAAGGATAGTCAGACCTTGAATATTGCCCGAAAATAATGCTACTGTACGGGATGCGCACCTCGCCACCCTTCTGGTACCACAATCCACGCCCCATTCTTCCGCTTGCCGGATAAAACGTTCCGCCTATGCTCGTCTTTCCGCCGGATATCTCCATATATCCGCTGCCTGTGCCCCCCAGGCGATTGTAGGTGTAATCCTTGTTGTCCGCGATTCTCACCATATCGAACACCCCACCCCGAACAAACAGAGAGCCGTGGCACATGCAGTTTTTGGCCCTGTCGTTTTCGGTATCAACATATCCGATATTGACAACGTTGCTCACCACAGCCCCATCGCATATCTCAAGGATGCCCCTACCCTTGTAGTAACCCGAAATCGCATAACCGTCATTGTTCATTTTTCTGACAGGTCCGATATTTATGTCCCTTGAACCTTTGCGAGGCCTGTCGGTCCAGTTTGTCACCAGTGACGTATTGGAGATGCGCATCCTTGCGACAGCGGGATACAGTGCGCCTACATTCACTGCATTAGTGTGGATGTCAATGCTTCCGGCGTTGTCGAAGTCGAGCGTGGAATCCCCAGTCACGATCAGATCCTTGAACCTGTGGACCTTGTCCGCCGACCCGATTTTCACGTGTGCATCCATCTGACGGTACTGTATTCCGTCCATATTCCCCGTCAAGGCCACCTCGGCAGTCCCGGCCATATCCAAATCGAACCTCTCGTCCATGAAATCCTCGACATATTCCAACATCGCCCCGTCGGAATCAGGAACTGCATGAAGCCTTATCCTCAACTGAGAATTCAGCATGGAATGGTCCGCTTTGGCACGCATCGTCTGATAATCCGCCATTCTTTTGCCGATGTCATTGTCCACGCACATAAGAACGACATCCACATTGACCGACCCATCTGCGTATATCGGTCCGTTTGCGGTCACAGCGCCGCCAAACGACCAATGTCCGCCAGGAGTGAAGACCTTGAACTTCGCCCCTTTCTCCGTTATCGTGACGGGCCCGTCTATCCTCGTGCGATCCTGGTAGCGGCCGGTGGAGTTCTGCTCAAGAAGAGTCGCGCCGTCTATCACAACGCTCCATTTCAAGGCAGGTCCGAACGACTGGGACGAAAATATCGTCCCTTCCCGCAACGTAATCGTATTTTCGGAGGAACCGTTCATCCTTACGTTCACACCCTCGAAGCAAAGCTGAGACTTCGCCCCTGAAACCGTAATGTTACCGGGATTGTTGACGGTCACCCCCGCCAACCCAAAGGTTCCGACGATCTCAAGATCATGCCCCTGCATATCAAGCACGCCCTGAGCGCCGCGAATATCCCAACGGCGGTAACTTCCGTCACTCTTGGGGACAGCACCGAAACGCGTATCACCGGCAAGCGTGATCCTTTCAAACACGGCACGCCACTGGTCCTTCACCGTTCCGACATGGCGTAAAGCACCGCATCCGTCCACACCGATACCGGAAACAGTGAACTGTTCCTTCCCAAAAAGCAGGGCATCGGTGTCTTGTTTGAACTCCAATGTCGCACCTGACGAGACAACCGTACCTTTGTCCGTATCGCCGAATGCCGCATTGTTGGTGGCCAGCAGATATCCCTGCTCCACGCGAATCTCACCCTTGTAGCCTTTCAGAGAGCAACCGATGACAAGCCTTCCTCCTCCGGTCTTCACCAGATCGGCGTCCGAGGAGATCAGAGTCTCAAGAACGACGGCATCTTCAATATCGACATCATCGCCGGACTCCACGTTCACCGTGACGGGATCCGCCGCTGCACAATCGACAGCCGCACCGGTCAACAGTGCCGCACAAAAACCGCCCAAACGAAAAACATTCATTCTCATTCTGATATTCCTCTCTTTTTGAACTTGATTAGCATTACCGCATTTAAGCCATCACTTATTCCATCAAAATCACCTTCGTTTACGAACGACCTCGACCCAGTCGGGTGCATCGATCTTTACCTCAACCGTATTGTCCTTCCGCCTGTGAAGCTTCACGACAACCGCATTTCCGTCCGGAAGCGCCATCGCACCTTCGGCCCATTCCAGATCGCCCAGAAAAGGATCAACCTCCACACGGCGGCAGCCAGGCGACAAAGGACGTATGCCAAGAATGTTGTTGACGCACCACTGAACCGGTCCGCAGCTCCAGCCGTGACACAGCGAGTGGCGGAAGCCCGGATAGCAGAACTCGCCATAATCTCCATGCACGTCCTTCTTGCCGGAAACAGGCATCTGGTCGATCCGGAAGCAGTTGTTCGTCCAGTTGACATTGAAATCCTCCCAGAAGCTCGTCGCCCCGACATCAAGCATCGCCCCCCAGTAATCCCGTACGGAATCAAGCGCAAAACCATCCCTGCCCGCCGCACTCATCGCCTCGATCATATAATATCCGTAGAAGGTGGACATTCCATGCACTCCGTTCACTCCAAGCACCGAGTCGAACATTTCCTTCGGCTCACGCAATCCTGACAGTGCCAACAGTGCGGCGGCCTGCTTTGATCCATGCGGCTCAAGCTTTCCGCTCTGCGTCTCCAGCCGAGAAACCGTTCTGCGGCATCTTGCGGCGAAATCGGCATCCCCAAGCGCATCCGCAAGAAACGCCCCCTCCCGCCAGGTCATGAGCGCCAGCGCCTGCATTCCCGAATGAACCGCCGGCGGATTGTGTTTCGTCGGCCAATCCAAAAAGGGCTTACGTATCCCCTCAAGAGTGTTGGACGGCGTTATGTATTTCTCAAGATTGTCAAAAGTAGCCTTGATGTAGGCATGATGCTTGCCGATATATTCTTTGTCCCCCGTGAAACGGTACCACTCGGCGACATTGCGGATCCACCAAAGCGTGTAAGGCCCCATATTGTTCATCCATTCATCCGGCTTTGTGATCGCCGCCATGAAATCGAGAGACTCGGGGAGTATGGGATCCGCCCCGAACACATTCAGTATCGCCATCGTCTCAGGATGCATGTCTCCCATCCAGACGAGCCGGTCACGTTTGATCCCGTCCCAGAGATAGTCCTGACAGCACAGATGCACAGTGCGGAGCGCCGTGTCCCAAATACGGTTGAGACGCTCGTCGGAACACTTGAAAAAACCCTTTTTCATCATCGGACGCATCAGCTCGACAGCCCGGACGAAATGAAGACTGATCGACCCAGGCGTCACAAGATCTATCCGGACGAACCTGAATCCGCTGTTGCCGATTTCAATCGTCCCAAGCGGCGGTGCCCCTACAACGTTGTCACGCATCGCATGATCGTTTGTGGCGCCCTTCTCACCGATATCGCTCATTGCCTCGGCAACGGATTCGCCGAACCTGACGCGCAACCTCATCCCAAGGGAATCCCATCCCGTACCGATCTGAACGCCGCCATGGAGTTCACGGCCGAAATCAAGAAGAACGCCAGGAATCTCCCCCTTGTTCTGAAGGTAGCACGCCGAGGGACGCGTCCCTACGCCGTATTCGGGCACCTGTCCATAATGCTTTTCGCTTTCGATGCGCCTGTTGAGCAGTT
>JAGBFY010000148.1 GCA_017936245.1 Kiritimatiellia bacterium | reverse complement strand
TCAACAAATCCGTTTTCCAAAGCTCTCTGTGCCGTCATCCATGTCTCGGAATTCATCATTCCGCGCAGTCGTTCGCGGGTAAGCCCGCTTTTCAGTTCGTATGCATTGATGATGGCTTCTCGGGTATTCCTCAGACTCTGGGCCGTATGTTCCATCGCCCTGTGGTCTCCGCTCGCACTGCAGGACGGATTGTGGATCATGATTTCCGCGGGAGGAGACGCCCTCACCGTATTTCCCGCAGTCATCGGCAGCGTCGCTGCGCTGGCTGCAAGGCCCGTGACTTCCGTTTCTACCCCGGGTTCATGCTGCCGCAGCAGTGTGTACATGTCCGACGCAGACCACACATCGCCGCCATAGCTGTTGATTCGAACCGTTACAGGTTCTTTCCCCGCCTTTTTCAACGCGTTCCTCACATCCATAGGCGACGTCACGGCATAGCCGAAAAAACGATAAACCCAAGCGTCGTCATCCGGAACGATATGCCCCAAAAGATCAAATGTTCTCATTCACTTCTTCACCTCCCTCCACCAGCCTCTTCAGCGTCGTGAGGTTCTTTGTAACGAGCAGCTCGTCACCGTTCGGATCGTCGTCCAGTTCTTCCAAACGACGGCATTCGTTCGGCTTCATCAGGGAGTGATCTACCATCGTCTGATAGAACACACTTCTGCTCTTGTCGTCTCCGCGCATTTCCGCAGCCAGATTCATGCGGAAGTACATGTTTTCCCTTTCCCGCGGCAGGAGCAGCTTGTACCGGAATTCTTCTTCCCACTGCACTGCAATCGGCCTCAACGTATCCGTCACGTACTCAATGCCGTTTGCCTCGTTGCTTTCATAGCTCTGTTTTCCTGCCTGAAGCTTATACATGGGAACGCCGGTAAATCTGGATACTTCCTCGACCGTGAACTGACGGCTTTCGATGAACTGCGCGTCCTTCTGGCTGATGCCCAGTTGCGTGTACTTCATTCCAAGATCCATAACCGCAACTCGGAATGCATTGTCCATACCGCCTACTGCGCGCTCAAACGCGTTTCTGACCTTGTCCTTATTCTGCTGATCCAGTTTTGTCGGTACTTCGATGACGCCCGACGGACGCGCTCCCTGTTTGTAGAACTTTCCAGCATACTTCTGGGCGCTCAGATCGGTGTTGATCGTTTCCCGAGCCATCTGCAGCATTCCCACGCCGCGCACGCCGTCCCCTGTTTCGTTGAACAGGTGGATCAGTTCTGCCTCGTGAAACTTTCGTGTCAGGTTCACGCCTTTTACTTCTCCCGTAAACAGATACCAGCGTTCTCCCGTTTCCGTCTCATACAGTTCGTGGGTGTCCGGCATCGGAATCAGTTCCACCCGTTCTCCCGATCTGTCTATGTATGCAAACGCTTCGCCGTGCCAAAAGCACTTGGATTCCATGATCTTTTTGAACAGGAACGGGCTCAGGTGGGCGTTCGCTCTTACCGTCAGCGGATACAGTGCCCGGTGATTGCTGATATTCTCCCGCTTCCCGTTTTCTTTTCTGAAAAGGTCCACCGGGAGCGAGCCCATCGAATTCGTCAGGATTCTGTGCGCCGCAGCTACCGGGCTCGTCCCCATAGCCTTGGGCGCGCTTCCATCGAACTCTTCCTGAACCCTTTCCCGTAGCGCGATCAGCTGATCACTCGTCAATATCACCGACTTCGCGCCTTCCTCGTTCTTTCGAAAGAGCTTCGAAAAAGGCATTTTCAATATCAGAACCCCCAATCCTCTGCACCAACAACCTCATTCAGATCGATCTCCTGCCGCTGTGACGCGCGTACAAATGCATTTATCACGGCTGCGGCCGCGTCGATTCTTCGGCTATCCGAAGCGTTTTTCTTGCTTAGTCTTATGTTCGCGTTTTCATCCGTCTTTTCCACGGCATTTGCCAGACACCACATCAGCAGCGGATTTCCGCGATGTACGATTCTTTTCTGCAGTACCAGTTCCCGAAACAATTTTGTCGGCTCCGATAGCGTCGCGAATCCCTGCCTTATCTCGACAACCTTCTGCGCCGCAACTTCCTCGCCGAACTTATCCTCCCAGTGCGCTGCGAGGCTCTGCGCGAGATGCGTAGCCTGGAATGGGTCATAGCAGAATTCCTCTATGGGCTTTCCTGCTTGCTCCCGGCCTTTGATTTCCTCAAGGATAGCGTGATAGTCCGTCACATCTCCCGGCGTTTTTTTGACCCATCCGTCTCTGATCCATGTGCTGTATGGCACTCTGTCGCTCTTTTCATGGGCTATTACGCCTTCCTCGGGCATATACCCCAGCGCGTCTACAGCAAATCTGCCGTCTTTCAGCTGGCACACATACCCTGTCGCCGTCAGGTCAATTTTCTTCGAAAGGTCAGCACCCACATATTCCGGGATCCCTTGTGTCAGGCTGGCGTATTCATCATCCGAAACCTGCAAAGACCGCCAGATGTCCATCGCCTGCGTGGTCATATACCGTGTTTCGCTGTCCGCCTGCCAGCGGTTCATCCTCTTGATCAAGAATTCGCGAATCTTGTTCTCGTTGTTGATGCCGTACGCATCTTTGTACTGGCTCTCAACTTCTTCACGGAGGTTTCTCGCGTATTCCGAATCGTGCCGGAAGAATGCGTTTGCTTTTGCCCAGCACGACTTGTCATGCGGATTATCCCCGTCGTCTATTTCCCTGATCATTACGAACACGTCATCCTGCCGGAGCACTCCTTCCAACACCTGTTTGTATTGCAGGTCATCCTGGTAACACGGCTTTGCTTCCGCGTCTTTGCCGGCAGTCGTAATGATGAACTCCAGGCACTGTCGTTTCTTGCCCATGCCCGAAACGGCAATGTCATGGACGTCGCTCGTCAGATGTGCGTGCCACTCCTCGGTGATAATCAAGGACGGTCTGCCGCCGTCCTTATTGTTGACGTCCTTCGAAAAAACGATTACCGCGCCGCCGCGCGTTTTGTGCCGTATGTAG
>JAGBFY010000147.1 GCA_017936245.1 Kiritimatiellia bacterium | reverse complement strand
TGGAGTGACTACATCCGCCGCCATCCGCTTGAGGAGTTCTGCAAAAGAATGCCGAAGACCGTTGTCCAGAATCCGTGGACGTATGTTGCACGGAAGGAAAAGATGCCGAATGATCCTTTGATCAAGATCTTCCGCACCCTCACAGACAATGGATATGATGTCGCTCCGTGCGGTTCCAACTGCTATGGAGTTCTTGAGAACTTCACCGATATGGCTGAATACTGCAAGCAGACGCTGCCGCCGGAGCGTGTCCAGGGCATGATCATGGCTCCGTGGATCAAGACCATCGAGCCGTACCGCCGTCTGCATTGGCAGGCCGCCGACATCATGGCTGACGCCATCCGCCGTACCGGCACGAAGTGGTAAGATTACTTTGCGTGTTTTTGATATAATACATCGCATGAAAAAGATTAATTTAGCGAGTGTCGTTGCCGTTTGTGCGGCAGTACCTGTTTTCGCCGCGTCCACAGCCGGTGTTTTCGGAGATACGCCCAATGCCAAGCATGCATGGAGCGTCCATGACCGCAACCGCCCGAATCCCGTGAAGATTTCGGCCGATGCAGGCCGCATTCCAAGTGACGCAACCGTACTTTTCGACGGATCCAAGGAGTCCTTTGAGAAGAACTGGTGCGACAAGAACGGTAAGCCTGCCGGTTGGAAGCTTTCCGAAGAAGGGTATTTCTATTCCGTCCCGGGCTGGAAGAACGGCGGAAACATCTTCTCCCGCCAGTCGTTCGGCGACTGCCAGCTGCATGTCGAGTTCCGTCATCCAAAGGCGGGCGGAATCGTTTCCGACGAAAAAGGTCCGCAGATGCACGGCAACTCCGGCGTGTTTCTCATGAACAATTACGAGGTTCAGGTTCTTGAGTCCTATGGCACGAACCCAGCGGACATGAAGAACCCCAACTATGCCGACGGTCAGGCCGGCGCAATCTACGCCCAGAATCCGCCGATGGTGAACCCCGCCCGCAAGCCCGGTGAGTGGCAGACTTACGATATCATCTTCCATCAGCCGATCTGGGATGGAATCAAGCTTCTTCATCCCGCCAGCATTACGGTGCTCTTCAACGGCGTGGTTGTGCAGGATCACTGGGAAATGGACCGTTTCACGTCCTGGAAGGTGCGCAACCCCGTAACACCGCATGCGGACAAGCTTCCGCTCTCGTTTCAGGATCATGGCTGTGAAGTCCACTACCGCAACATCTGGATCCGTGAGATTCCTTCCCGCTACGCGAACCGTACGCATGGCGGTCCGGGCGTGGACGAGAACGCTGTCATGGCTCTCCGCCGCGAGACCGCGGCAAAGCTTTATGCGCAGATTCCAAGGCCTATCAAGCCGACAATCGAATGCATGGAGGCGCTCGGCGAGGTGATCAGCTATGCGCGTGAAGGTGAATACGTGAAGGTGTGGGTAGATACTGCAATGAAATTCCATGATGTTCTCGACAAGATGACCGATGCTGAGTGGAATGCCAACAAGAAGGCTCTTCTGCATCTTCGCAATTCTCTCGACACCCTTATCCGCAACGGTGTCGTCAGACAGGCCTGTGGTACACGCAAGCGCATCAACGCCGCCGCCCTCCGTCTCGGCTGGGAAAAGTAATTTTCGGCATTCGGTAGATGGCTGAAAAATTCAAGGTTGGGCTGGCGCTCGGATCCGGTGGAGTGCGCGGAATGGCGCACTTTGGCGTGATCCGTACGCTAATGAAGTACGGCATAAAGATATCGTGCGTTGCCGGTGTGTCGTCCGGAAGCGTAATCGGAGCAGCGCTTGCTGCCGGAAAGCTCGATGCGTTTGAGGACTTCTTCCGCCGGATAAACTGGTGGAAGATGTTCCGTATGTTCTTCGAACTCTCATGGCCGTGGAATGGCGGATATCTCACCGGCAAGCGTGTCAAAGAGGAGCTTCGCAAGAGGCTTGGCGATGTCCGCTTCGAGGATTGCAGGATCCCGTTCACAGCCGTCGCTCTTGATATGATGAACGGCAAGGAGTATCCGATATCTTCCGGTGACCTGTGGACGGGACGTTTGCCTCGCTCGCTGTGCAGGGACTGTTCAAGCCTGTGGAGCATGAAGGTCACTGGATTGCGGACGGTGGTCTCGGGAATCCGCTTCCTGTTGAATATTGCCGCAAGATGGGCGCGGACTATGTGATCGCCGTTGATGTGAATCTCGGTCAGCCGCTTCAGGCGGAGTATGACCCTAAGAAGATGCCGTCTCTCTGGACCATATTCACGCAGACGTGCCGCATCGTGGAGAACAACTGGACGGACCGCATATTGAGGACGAACCCTCCTGAAGTCCTTCTGCAGCCGGATCTCCACGATATCTTCATGGCTCGCTTGCGTCACGTAACGCGTGCTATACTCCGTGGCAAGATAGCCGCCGAAAGATGGATAGAATCTCTTACCCCTGAAATGAGAATGAGGCTGATGGCATGACGAATCCGATTGTTCCAAGAAGGTTTCTCCCCATATTTGTGGCTCTTGTGAGCTGTTTTGCTCTGTGGGGGCTTCTGAACAACATGACGGATAATCTAGTGCCTGCATTCCAGAAGATCTTCCGCACAAGCCAATCTACGGCAGGATATGTTCAGGTCTCATTCTATGGAGCATATTCGGTCATAGCGATATTCGCGTCATTGCTCATCCAGAAGGCTGGTTACCGTTGTGGGGTTCTTGTGGGCCTTGGCGTATATGTGATCGGTGCGCTTCTGTACGTGCCGGCCTGCATTGCGCAGAGTTTCTGGCTGTACATCGTCGGAATATTCATTGTGGCTGGAGGTTGTGCGGTGCTGGAGACGACCTGCAATCCGTACGTACTTGCGCTTGGCGATGAATCGACTGCAGTCCGGAGGCTCAATTTTGCGCAGATGTTCAATCCGGTCGGCTCTCTTGCCGGAATTCTTCTCGCCCAGCAGCTCATACTTGCAAATCTCCATCCTGCCACCGCTGATGAACGGGCAGGGATGCCGCCGGAGGCTTTGGACAAGATCGTGAACAACGAACTCTTCTGGGTCTGTGTGCCTTATGTGGGACTGTGCGCAATCGCCGCCGCAATTTGGCTGGTGTTCTTCTTTTCGAAGCGTACGGATGTTGACAAGGTCTCCGGCGACCGGATGGAGATAGGCTCTGTGCTTTCGATTCTTGTGCGTTCGCCGAAATGGTATCTTGGTGTTGTGGCTCAGGTGTTCTATGTGGGTGTTCAGATCGCGGCATGGACATGGATGAATGTCTATTGTCAGAAGGAGCTTGGTGTAAGCGCGAAAGATGGCGCAACCTATTACCTCATCGCCATAGTCGCCTTCATTGTGTGCCGCTGGATTGCGACGTTTGCGATGAAATACGTTGATCCCGCAGGTCTTATGGCTGTCTTTTCGGCAGCAGCTGTCGCCTGTTCGCTTGGAGTCATGTACATTCCCACTTCGGTGCTGTTCAGTGTCGGTGGGCTTCCGTTCTCCCTCAATGTGATATGCTTGATCGCGATGAGCGGTTGCATGAGCCTTATGTTCCCGACGATCTACGGAATTGCGCTCGGCGGTATTGATTCGAAAGCGCACAAGCTAGGTGCGGCCGGATTGATCATGGCGATTGTCGGCGGCGCTCTCCTTACCCCGTGGATGGCTTCGATCATTGGGGATGCTGACGGTCTTTGGACGAAGCTTGTGCCGATGTTCTCATCCGAATGGGACACAAATCTCAAGCTTTCGCCCATGTCTCTACGGGCAAGTTTCATTGTGCCGGTGATTTGTTTTGCTGTAGTGCTTGCGTATGCGCTGGCTTTTCGCGCAAAGAAAGGAAAATGACATGAACGGAATCTCTCAGTGTGCAGTTTTTGCGGTCTCTGCGTTGGCGATGCTTCCTGCGCTGGGTCTTCTCAAGGGGATTTCTCCGGTCATCTCCCCGGAACTTCTCAAGATTCTTGCCGAGATGGGGCATGGTGACGAGATTGTGTTCGCTGACGCGCATTTCCCGGCACATTCCGTGAATGGCAGGGTCATCCGTGCGGATGGTCTCTCTTGCGCAGAACTTTTGAAGGGTCTGTCCCCACTTTTCGAACTCGATTCCTATGCGCCTCCTGTGATCATGATGGCTCCAGTTCCGGGCGACACGCTCGATCCGGAGGTGGAGAAACGTTATCGCGCGGCACTCGGTTTTGACGGAAAGATTGAGCAGGTGGAGCGCTTTGCGTTCTATGAGAGGGCGAAGAAGGCCTATGCGGTCGTGCTAACCGGTGAGACGGCAAAGTACGGCAACATCATAATCAAGAAGGGTGTCATTCCTGTAGCCAAATAACTTTAAGGCGATGTTGCAGAGAAAGACACGACAGGTCGATGTCGGTGGCGTTCCGCTTGGTGGCGGTGCGCCGGTGAGTGTGCAGACGATGCTTGCGGACGATCCGCACGACCTGAAAGCGATATCCGCTCACCTTACAAGCTGTGCGGAGGCAGGAGCGGACATTGTCCGTCTTACTGTGCCGGACATTGAGGCGGCAAAAGTGCTCGGCGTGGCGGCGAAGTCCAGTCCAGTGCCGATCGTCGCCGATATCCATTTCGATTACAGGTGCGCCTTGGCGGCGATTGAGGCTGGTGTGCAGGCGTTGCGTCTCAATCCCGGCAACATCGGCGGTAGGGACAGGGTGCAGGCGGTTGCGAGGGCGGCGAAGTCGAAAGGGATTCCAATCCGCATAGGTGTGAACGGTGGCAGCCTTGAGAAGGGCGAGACGCTGGTTTCTTCGGCCCTTAAACACGTTAAGCTTCTTG
>JAGBFY010000146.1 GCA_017936245.1 Kiritimatiellia bacterium | reverse complement strand
TGATTTCTATGTTGTCCTCCTTCAGCGACTGTTCTATCTCCGGTGATACATAGCGTACCCCGTCCCGTGTCGAGCGGATCGCCTCCATAAGATCGTCGTTAGACAGGTTTTTCGTGACTGCGCCGGTCGCGCCAGCCTTAAGCGCCAGGGATATGTCGGCGGCTGAACCGAATGTGGTCAGGATCAGCACCCGGGAGTCTGGAGAGGCTTTTAGTACTGCCTCTGTGGCGGCGACTCCATCCATGCCCGGCATGACAAGATCCATTATGATGACATCCGGTTTGAGACCCGCCGCGGCTTTTACGGCTTCATCGCCGTTTTCAGCAGCACCACACACCATGAAG
The DNA here is from genome assembly GCA_017936245.1 of Kiritimatiellia bacterium. Taxonomy (GTDB): domain Bacteria; phylum Verrucomicrobiota; class Kiritimatiellia; order RFP12; family UBA1067; genus UBA1731. The sequence goes on along the minus strand of JAGBFY010000146.1, from coordinate 3,244 downwards.
TCCTTTTCAAGGTTGATGATTGCCGTTAGTCCCATCCGGACAACGGAATGGTCGTCAACGATCATTACTGATGTCTTTTTCATTTGCGTATCTCCACGATGATTTTTGTCCCTTCGCCCGGTGAACTTTTGATGGTAAGCGATCCGCCTAGCTTGGTGACACGTTCCTTGACTCCTTGCAGCCCGAAGTGTCCCTGCGTCGGCCCGGGGCGGTTTTCCGGAATGAAACCTGAGCCGTCATCTCTGACGGAGAACCGTATAAGGTTGTCTTTGTGCTCTCCGGCGATCCAGATGTGGCGTGCAGAGCCGTGTCTCACCGCATTCACCGAAAGTTCGCGTATGATGTTCATCACCGCATGCGCAGTAATGTCGGATATCTGCGGTCTGCGTACAGGAAAACGGATGGACACCTCTGCATCTCCGACACAGGGGGCGACAGTCATCTTGAGAGCCGCCGCAAAGTCTGATGAGCCCAGCGTGTCGTTGCGCAGATCCCATATGCAACGGCGGAGTTCTTCACGGCAGGAAAGAAGTGTCCGTCTTGCCACGGATAGAAAGTTTCCGGTTGCGGCAGGGTCGGTTGAAAGGGTTTTCTCCGCTGCATCGACCTGAAAAGCAACGCCGGTCAGCGTCTGGGAGATCGCGTCATGCAGCTCTACTGACAGCTGTGTGCGTTCATCGACTCTTAAACACGATTTGGCCTGCTCGATCTCAGCTTTGAACAGCTGTCTGCTTTGCCGTTCGATCATGATCCGCAGAAAACGGTTCCAGATAAATACGGCTGTGAGCAGCACAAGAAGGGCTGCGATCACAACCATCAGTTTTCCGGCCGTCCACCACGGGGCGGATGACAGAATGCGCAGATCGTCCGATGAACGTGGGGCAAGCGTGAAGCCGTCTATGCGCGGAAAAATGTCGAGAGGATTCCATTTTGTGGTGTTTATCACGCATACGCCAGTTGCGCTTATCACGTCTCCGTGGGATGGCGTTGCGGTGAGGCCGTTGCATGAAGTCATGTCGATTGGAATGATGTGCTTTCCGCAGGATATCGTGATTGTTGCTGGAGCGCCGGTGTCTTCTGATGGATTCGGTGCGACTACGCGTCCTGTTATGCGTATCAGTTTACCATAGTTCTCGCGCAAGGTTGCATTCATGTCGAAATCTGAAGGAAGTTCTGCCGCCTTGTCAGATTCGCTCGCCGTGCTTCTTCCGTCTGGAGTCTTCTTGCAGACTGCCCGTGTGAACTTGACTATGAATAGATCTGTCTCAGGAAATCCGGCAACGATTATGTTGTCTCCGATGGACGGCATTGGTCCGCTGTCGATCCTTGCGCCGACGGTCTGGCCGTTTCCTGTCTTCAGCAGCAGATTCCTGTCTTTGAGGACCGCAATGACCCGACCTTCCGCCCGATGGCGGTTCATGCGTGAAAGCATGGAGGCCGATTTGTACTGGAAGTTTGCGATGCCGTGCCGGTTGAAGGGTATCTGCGGAACGGCAAATGGATCCTGCGGTGCAGGGGAGATTATCCGTATGTTGTCTGGCGTCGAAACCGTCAGTTGCGGCGTCTTGAATTTACGTTTGCCGCCGTCCGGCATTACATGCGCCGACCCTGTTATGGACACGGTTGCTCCGATGAGACGGTCAAGGTCGCCGCTTCCCCTCTGGGCTATGCAGACTGCCGCAAGGAAAGATCCTTTTTCGTGGCGAAGGACAAGGAACCGCCACATCGGATCGATTTCGTCATTGACCACATCCGAAACAATGCCGTGCATGACAACGGTCCGGTTGTCGAAGAATTCATTGTGCAGTTGGTCAGGTGTCGCCTCTATTGGACCGGGATTATCACTTGTGCCCAATTTTTCAGCGGATTCCATGAATGCGCGTTGCCAGTTGTAGGGATCGATTCCGATGCGACCGTTTATTCGGATGTAATCGCCGGCATAAAGCGATATGTCGTTTGTGGTACGTACATTGCATTAGCCTGTGCCGTCATAGACGGAAAACGACCGGATCGGATTTATTGCGTGCGCAACCGTGCACGTGATCGAAAACGGCTCGTTGAGACAGGTGTTGTCGTCCCATACGGCCCGCCTGAGCTCTGACACGGTGGTTATTGCGGCAAGGAATGGAAGGAGGGGAAACATGACAGAGATTTTACCATATTCCTCCGCCGCCATAAATTGTCCTTAAGCGATAAATTCAGCATCAATTTTCGCCTGGAGTTTACCCATTTTTCGAATGACAAAATGCGTTTGCCCCCGATAAATAAAGGCTGAGGCACTGATTTTCACCTTTCGGCAACTGGAATAGTCGGTTTTCCAGGTGCGCCGTATTGAGTGCCTGCGAATCTGCGGAAAATGCCGGGAAATGCGCCGAAGCGAAGCGGAGGGCAGATTCGGCGAAGCCGAACCCGAAGGGTGCGCAAGCATCCGCGCGTTTAGCCGCGGAGCTTGCGGCGCATCCGTTTAGTCCTCGCACCGCTCCGCAATCACGAGATTGCCATCGGGTGCGAGTCCGTCGCGGCTGCACCGCCATCTCCGCGCCGTCCGCCTTGTCTCCCGGCATTTCCCGCCGTTGCACGTGGCGCTCCGACCGTTCGGATCGCGCGCAGCGCCGACCCTCGGTTGCACGTCTACCTTAAGGCGCCTCATCCGCTCGCCGATACGGGCCGTGCGGCTTAGGGCGGAATACCGCCCGTTGCCGCACGACGCCGTCTCGCCGGCGTCTGATGCGTCCAAGCATCCGTGCGCTCTCGGGTCTCCTGTCGCGCTTCACCTCTCTCTGTCGCGCTATATGTCGTGAGGTTTCCGATCCATTGATGCGGCGCGTCCGCGCCTTAGAGCCGCGCATGGCGCGGCTTTGGGATGCAATTAAAGCCTTAAAGGCATACATTGCTCAATTATGTAGGCGCAAGCGCATAGGCTTGCGCCGTAAAGAACGAATCGGAGATTCACGACTAATAGCGCGGGCGGACGAGGTGCATCAGCCGCGGGGCCGGAGATCCCGAGAGAGGCGGGATCGTGCAGACGCCGCAGAGGCGGGTGCAGGGCCTCGAGTGAAGGTATTCCGAACCGGGCCATGCGCCCGCATATGCGGATGGATGCGCGATCTTACGCCGAAAGAGGGATCGCTGGCGGAGCGGGGATGCGCCGAAGTGCCGCCGACGCGCCACGTGCAACCGTGGGCAGTACCGACCCCAACGCCGAACGCACCGCTGCGAAAAGAGGTGGAGCGCGAAGCGGGCG
>JAGBFY010000145.1 GCA_017936245.1 Kiritimatiellia bacterium | reverse complement strand
CGGCCCCGGCGGCATTGAGAGTGTACGGGGCATGAGCCAATATCGGCCCAATGCCCGCCTTTTCCGCATAGGCGAGATATTCTTCCACGTCCACAGGGTCAATCGGCTTCGATGCGCCGCCCCTGGGATTGCGTGTGAAGAACTGGAATACGTTCGCGCCTATGGATTCGGCCGTCCTCCCCATCGCAAGGTATCCACCTGCGCTGGAGAGGTGACAGCCTATCTTGAATGAAGAATCCATCGATTACGCCACGAAAGCGATCTTGAGACCCTTCATGGAGATGTTCATCTCCATCGCCTCGTTCATCTGGTCGAGGGTGTACTTGTGCGTGATGAGGTCGGTGATCGGGAAGCCGCGCTCCTGCGATTCCTTGAGGAAGTCGAAGCTCTGCACCCAGTCCTTGGCCTGATACGTCCAGCTGCCGATGGCCTTGACCTGCTTGTTGCACATGTCGATGTGAGGATTGTAGGAGGTGTCGCCGTTGTTGACGAAGAAGCCGAGCTCGCAGAAGCTGCCGCCGCGACGGACGTAGCTCCACGCCTTCGTTGCAGCCTTGGGCGAGCCGGTGCACTGGAACACCATCTCCGCGCCCTCGCCGCCGGTGATCTTCTTCACCTGCTCGGTTGCGTCGGCATCGAGGCCGTTGACCGTGTAGCGTGCGCCAAGCTTCTTGGCGAACTCGAGACGGTTCACATCCGTATCGCACGCGATGATGTTGCGAACGCCGAGGCAGCGCACCATGTTCAGAAGGAGAAGTCCAATCGGACCGCAGCCCTGCACGAGCACATAGCTGTTGAACTGGAAGTTGAAGATCTGCTTCGCCTGCTCTACGGCATGGACGATGACAGCCGCAGGCTCGATGAGGATGCGGAGGTCGCGGTCCATGTCGGAGACGTTGAACACGACGCCGCCGGCGTTGACCTTCATGTACTCGCCGAACCAACCGTTGAGATAGTGCTTCTCGCCGGGGAGGAGACCGAAGATCTCACCGTTGTTGCAGAGCTCCATGATTTCGGGATGGAACTTGCACGTATCACAGGTGCCGCAGGACTTAAGGCCCGTAACGATCTTGTCGCCAACCTTGAGCGGCTTGCCGGTAAAGTCGGTCGTCACATTCTTGCCGAGGGCGACAACCTCGCCTGTTCCCTCGTGACCGAGCTGCACGGGGCAGATGCCGAAGGGATCGCCCTTGTACTCATGCACGTCGGTTCCGCAGATGCCGCAGCCTTCAACCTTGACGATGATCTCGTCATCTCCGACAGCCGGAAGATCGACCTCCACGACTTCCATCTTCCTAGGTTCCTTGAGAACCGAAATCTTGCACTTTGCAGGTACGCTCATTTTATTGCTCCTATTTCTTTTTAGTAAAAAATTTGTTATCCGTCTCAACAACGCCAATGATTATACCATAAACCACGACACCCGGATCACTTCATTTCAGTGACGGGGATTTTATCCATGTCACCATAGTCGAGATTCTCGCCCGCCATACCCCAGATGAACATGTAGTTCGATGTTCCGGCGGCGGAGTGGACGCTCCACTCGGGAGACGTGATGGCCTGCTCGTTGTGCAGCCACACAAGACGCTGCTCCTGCGGACGGCCCATCTGGTGGCAGATTGCCTGTCCCGCCGGGACGTTGAAGT
>JAGBFY010000144.1 GCA_017936245.1 Kiritimatiellia bacterium | reverse complement strand
TGTGGTATCATACATGCCGTCATCTCCCTTGTTTGTGTTAGCACTTCGCATTATAGCGAAGATCATTCAGGAGAGGTGACTTTTTTTTTCGTGCCGCCAGTGCGTGAACTGTGCTCGGCTCGGGGGTGCCCCGCCAGCCCCAAAAAAATTGGGGAACCTCCAGCTTTTGCCTCTGTTGTTTAATGTTTGATGTTGTGGTATAATCGCGCACAACAATCTTCTGCGTCAGGAAGCACGGGAGAGAACCTCCGAGGCACGATGTGGAAAACGTCTAACAAAACACAGGAGAAAACATAGCAATGGCTACAACGAAGAAAGCCGCCGCACCCGCCAAAAAGTGCTGCGCAAAGAAGTGCTGCGGCAAGAAGGCCGCTGAACCCAAGGTCGAGAAGCTCGCCATAGATGGCGGCAAGAAGGTGTGGGCGAAGCCGTTCCCGGCTTGGCCGCAGTTCAACCCCAAGACCAACAAGAAGGTTCTTGACATTCTTGCTTCCGGCAAGGTCAACTACTGGACCGGTCCTGTCGGCATGGAGTTCGAGAAGGCTTGGGCGAAGTGGCTCGGCGTCAAGAACGCGATCTCCGTCTCCAACGGCACGGCTGCGCTTCACGTGGCTCTCACCGCGCTCGGCATCGGTTCTGGCGACGAGGTGATCTGCACGTCCTACTCGTTCATCGCTTCCTCTTTCTGCGCCCTTCAGGCCGGCGCGCTTCCCGTGTTCGTTGATGTCGGCACCGACCACCTCATCGACCCCGCGAAGATCGAGGCCGCGATCACCAAGCGTACCAAGGCAATCGTGGTCGTGCACCTCTACGGTATGGTCGCCGACATGGATCCGATCATGAAGATCGCCAAGAAGTACAAGCTCGCGGTCGTCGAGGACTGCGCACAGTGCTTTGGCGGCAAGTACAAGGGCAAGAAGGCCGGTACGATCAGTACGGTCGGATGCTTCTCCTTCTGCCAGTCCAAGCACTTCACGACGGGCGGCGAAGGCGGCATGGTTTGCTGCAACGACGACGATCTCGCTTGGGAGTGCCGTTCTGTCCGCGACCATGGCTATGACGTCAAGGCCAAGCTCAACCTTCTCCAGATGGAAGGCAAGCAGCTCTACATCCACCGCCGCGTCGGTTACAACTTCCGCATGACGGAAATCCAGTCCGCCATCGGCCTCGGCGAACTCGAGCGCTTCGACAAGTGGAACCTTGCCCAACGCAAGAAGCTCGGCAAGGCTCTCATGAAGGGCTTGAAGGGGCATCCGCTCATCAAGTACATGCCTGTCGACACCAAGGAGCGCGAGAACAGCTTCTGGCTCGTTCCGTTCGTGGTCGATACCTCCAAGCTGAAGTGCACGATGAAGGAGTTCATCGCCGCCGTTCAGGCTGAAGGCGCCTGCGCATATTCCGTGCTCTGGCCGGAAATGTACAAGGAAGAGGCTTTCGCCAAGCGCAAGGGCTTCGGCACCGCCAGCTATCCGTTTAACGATCCTGCACACCGCAAGATCGACTACACGAAGTTCAACTGCGAGATGGCTAATTCCCTCGCCGACTCCACGATTTCCTTCTGGACGCATCCTACGTACACGCTCGAGCACATCGAGGCTGACGTCAAGGCGTTCAAGAAGGTCGCTGCGGCGATGATGAAGTAATCGATTGCTTCATAGTTAAACAAGAGCGGGCGGCATTCACCGTCCGCTCTGTTTTCATAGGATAAAGGAATCGGTTGCCGTTGTTTTGCAATGACCGAATCAGTGAATAAATCATTCAACCCACTACCCACTAATCACTATTAACTAATCACTATTCACTATTAATTGATGGTGGAGGTGGGGGGAGTCGAACCCCCGTCCGAAACAGCTTCAACCAAACTTCTACGCGTGTATCCTGCCTTTGATCTCGCAAGAGGTATGCCAACAGGCGGGCTTATCCTCAAGCAACCGTTCGGTTATACGAACTTCGGCGCCCGAGCGGAGAGCTCCGAAGCAAGTCCTGCTGAGTTATGCCGCGGCGGCTTAGCAGGCGTCTGCCGGGCGACATCGGGGCCGTCATTAGGCCGCGAGAGCGTAATCGTTGTTCGCGATTATTGTTTTATCGGATGATTAACGAGGCCAACCGACATCCTCGACGCGCGATCTGATCTCCACGTATCCCGTCGAAACCGGATCACCCCCATTGGGGTCAAAAAACGTTGTGTATTATATGTGTTGCGCCAAAAGGAGTCAATACCGTTTGTACATTTATTTTCATATTCGTATTGAATTTAGAAATGCCATTTGGTAAAATGTGCGCTTATTCAACTTATTAAAAGGTTAACGGAGCATAAATATGGCAATGTGGAAAGGTTTTTCTAACGCATTCAGGATTCCCGAACTGCGCAAGAAGATTTTTGTCACTTTGGGTCTTGTGGCGGTTTGCCGCCTCATTTCGCAGATTCCTGCACCAGGCGTTGATTGGCAGACCCTTCAGCGTACGATTGAGGATATCCGCACGGCTACGGGCGGTGGTCTTCTCGATTGGCTGAACGTCTTCACAGGCGGCGGCTTTGATCAGTGCGCCATTGGCTTCCTCTCGATCTGGCCCTACATCTCTGCTCAGATTGTGATTCAGCTTCTCTCATCTGTGATTCCTTCGCTTGAGAAGATGAAGAAGGAAGGCGAGTCGGGGCGTCAGCAGCTTGCGCAGATCACCCGCTATCTCACCATCTTCCTCTGCATTGTTCAGTCATGGGGCATTTCCACCGCTCTTATGCACCCTGAAATGCTTTCTTCGGCATTTGGCGGCGTTCAGATTGTGGCGAACCCCGGTCTTGGCTTCCAGATCATGACGGTTATCGGCATGACCTCTGCCGCACTCTTTGTGATGTGGATCGCCGACCAGATCACCACGTTCGGTATCGGAAACGGTGCGTCCCTGATCATCATGATCAACATCACCTCCCGTCTTCCTGAAGCCATCTTCTCCGCATGGGAGCGCTATTTCGGTTACAACGGCGTTGCCGCCACCCGTTCCCCCGTTGAGCTCGTGCTTCTCCTTCTCTTCGGCTTTGCCGTTGTGATGGGTACGGTTCTGCTCACTCAGGGTATCCGCAAGATTGCGATCCACTCCACCCGCCGCAGTGCGGCTGGCGGTGCCACCTACGGTATGCAGCAGACGTTCATGCCGCTGCGTGTAAACTACACGGGCGTCATGCCGATCATCTTCGCCCAGCCGATCCTTCAGATTCCTGGTTTCCTCGCCCGCTACATCCCCTCTGATGCAACCGGCGCCATGGGATGGCTTCGTTCCTTCTTCATGCAGCTTGCGGATATGAGCAGCCCGGTGCACCTTTTCGTGTACGCCGCGTTCATCATGTTCTTCGCGTTCTTCTGGGTTGCCACGCAGTTCAATGCGATCGACATCTCCGAGAACCTCAAGAAGGATGGTTCTTATCTGCCTGGCATCCGCCCTGGCCTTGCGACGGCTGAGTACCTTGATGCTGTCATGACGCGCATCACGCTCATCGGCGGCACTGGACTTCTCGTTGTTGCGCTTCTCCCGCAGGTTCTCAACGGCGCTATGCAGGTTCCGTGGGCGATCGCTTCGTTCTTCGGTGGCACGTCGCTCCTCATCATCGTCGGTGTTGCACTCGAT
>JAGBFY010000143.1 GCA_017936245.1 Kiritimatiellia bacterium | reverse complement strand
GTTGCCGCCGGCTCTTCACTTTACGTCTTGCGTGCGGCCACGGGAAACGCATATGAATTCGACCTCCCCACCTGTGCGGAATGGGAGTACGCCTGCCGAGCAGGAACAGTCACGTCATTCAACAACGGAAAGGATCTTGAAAGCATCAACGTGTATCGCAGCGCCAACCTCGAAAGCGTGGCCTGGTACAACAACGACGTAAACGGGAATGCGGGCGCTCTGCACACGCATGTCGTAGGGTTGAAAGCCCCCAACGCATGGGGGCTCTACGATATGCACGGCAATGTCAACGAGTTATGTCTGGACGGCTACCACAAAAACATCAATCCTGACGGGCTGGCGGAGCTTCTCGACCCTCCCGGGCTTATTGCCGTTGGTGGACAGCGCGCATATCGTGGCGGCGGATACGCAACTCCGTCGTGGTTCTGCCGTTCTGCGGCAAGGTCATACGACCACATGCAGATCTGGCAGGGAAATTCAAACCGCAACATCGGCGTAAGGTTGGCGTTTGGGGCAGAAGAGAAATAATATGAAAACAGCTTTCCTCCTATGTGCGGCGACTGCCTCGCTTTCACTCGCCTCAGCGGAAAAAGAGTCGCTTGCCGGACTCAAGCCCGGAGACTTCGTTCAGGTCAACTACCGGTGGCGCAACGTGGACGTGCCGCCGACGGCAACGACGTGTCCATATGTAACGGCGCAGGACGCCAACGGGAAGACCATATTCCGCCGACTCATTACAAACAGGGGAAGGAGAGGCTTTCTGCCTGACGACTGCGACGTCGAAAGGTGGCAGGTGAACTTTCTTGTCGAAGGAGGGATGAAAACACCGCCGGGGGACCCGGAATCGGCCTACACGAGAATCCCGTCCAACGCCGTGGCGATAACGGCGCATCTGTCGAACAAGGGAGATGCCGCAGAGAGAACCGATATCGAAATATCCATCTCCCGGAAGGAGCTCAAGCCGCGCGGACGCAAGTATCGTCCGGATCTTGACTGGGAGGGGAGTGAACTCTCGGACGAGGAACTGGATGCGGCGCTCGCCGTCCGCGAGAGGGCAAAGGCCGAGGTGTACAGCGACGGTGACCGCACCGCACTGCGGATGAACGGGAAACCCTTTACACCATGCATATACAAGTCCACGCATTTCCGATCACCATGGAAGCACAGGATATCGGCCGCGTTCACGAACAACGGCTTCAACGTATTCTACGTGCCGGTCAAGATCGGAGGATACGATACGCCCGAGAAGGATGCGATATGGCGGCAGGACGGCACGATCGACTTCGGCAAAATCCGCGCCGAACTGAGGAACTATCTCAGGTGGAATCCCGACGCATACCTGATCCTTGAAGCGATCTTCCAGCCGCCGCGGGGATGGGGCGAGGCGCACCCGTCGGAACTGTATCGCAACGAGAACGGGGAATATGCGTACTGGAACCACCATCGAATCCGCGCTTTCGGGAAGACGCCCGCACCGGCCGATCCGAAGTCTAGACAGTCACCGACGCCGTCCTATGCGTCGGAGGCTTTTGCGAAGGAGATGGGCGGTGTTCTGTCCCGCATATGCGCCGAACTTGAATCGTCCCCTGAAGGCAAGGCGGTTATCGGCGTGTTCTTCGGCGGCGGAACCGACGAGCAGTGGCTTGACCAGTTCGACTACGGAGTGAAGCCTTGGCAGATTGGGGACTATTCCGACATCGCCCGAAAACGTTTCAAGGAGTTTCTCAGGGAGAAGTACGGCACCGCGGAAAAACTGAATCGTGCATACGGACGCAGCGACATTTCGTCGTTCGAGGAAATGGAGGTGCCTTCGACGGAGGAACTCGCTTCGGAGAAGGTTGCGTTCTTCCGCACTCATGGCGCAACGCCGCAAAGTGATTATCGAGAGTTTCTTGCAAAGGTCGCGGCGGATATGTGGCTCATTGCCGCAAAATGCGTCAAGGATGCGTCCGGCAGAAGACTTCTATTCGGCGGATATTCTCCGCATGGAGGACTTTCCGGATACCCGCTGTTCGCGCAGAGCGCATCCCAAAGGCTCATGGAATCGGATGACATGGATTTCTTCGCGGTTGTTCCGGGATACTTGAGGGAATTCTGCGATCCCATCAGGTCCGCCGTATTTGACGGCACGATGGTGCGCCACGGGAAGCTTACGATCCGCGAACTGGATCTACGAAGCCGTGACTCCAATCAGTTCTGGGGACGGTGGAAGGAACCGTTCTGGCAGGAGGTCCACAGCTCCGGGACATTCCGCCGCAAGTCCATGCACTATGCCGCAGATGCGATTGTGCACGGCGGCACGTACCATGCCTACGACATGGACGGCGGATGGTTCAATTCGCAATCCGATCAGGCTTCATGGAAGGCCGTGAACGAAATGGCGTGCGCATCCCGCGCAATGCCGCCGCACAGCGAGAGGATCGCGCTTGTCGGAAGTGAAAGCTACTGCCGTTTCTACAGTTCACAGCAGGGTCGGGGACTTGCCTATCCGCTTCTTGAATATGTTCCGAAAGCGCTCCAGTTTTCGGGAGTGCCGTGGAACGCATATCTGCTGGAGGATCTGCTTGAGGATGAATCGATCCGGCTGCCGAAGGTGGTGCTCCTTTCCGAGGGCGCGGCGATGACGGCAGACGGATTTGAAAGGTTCCGTTCCCGCTACGCCAGGGATGGGCGCGTCATCGTGTATTTCTGGAGACCGGGTCTTTTTTCGCAAGACGGAGATGCGGTTGACAGGCATCTTGGGCTGAAAGCCGCGGACAATGGCATATCCGGCAAGCAGATCTCATGTGCGGGAAAAACCAGCGATCCTCTGACGGATGCTCTTTCCGGCATTTTTGCGACATGCCATTCCGACAACGTCACCCCCGAAATTGCCACGGCTTCGGGGAATGGCTGGAAACACCTGCTGTTTTTCGACGGAACCGGAATTCCCGGCGTGAGCGTACGGCGCGGAGCGGACTGCACGGAGGTCTACATATCTCTCCCGGGCGCAATCACCTCGCAGTTCTGCCGCAATCTTGCGAAGGAAGCTGGCTTCAGGCCGCTGGTTGAAAGCGATGAGCTGTGCGGATGCAGTTCCGGCATATTCTACATGGTGGCGCAGAGGTCCGGGATGAAGTGATTCCGTCTACCGAAAGGATGCAGACCAGAAAAAGTGCTTGCCGGGAATGAATTCAATCGGCTGCCCGGTGACGAGTATTCAGTAACGATGAAGAGCGGCGATATCTTCGCGCTTTCCTATCTCATTAAATAAGTCAAGAAAGGTTTCGTACAATGAGAAATCTGATTCTCTCTGGAGCAATTGTATTTTCCCTGTCGCTGTTTGCGTTCGGGGATAAGCCCTATCGTGAACCGAATTACGATGAATCGAAGATACCGCCGTATACGCTGGAGGATCCGCTCGCGTTCGCCGACGGAACGAAACTGAAATCGCCGGCCGAATGGCCGAAGCGCAGGGAGGAGATACTTGGCATATTCGCCCGGGAGATGTATGGCCAGCCTCCGCCGAAGCCTGAGGCTGTTGTGACGGAAGTGTGGGACGTGAAAAACAGTACGGCGGCGGGATTCGCCGTTCGCAAACAGGTGAGGATGTGGTTTAAGAAGGATAAAACAGGCCCTTGCGTCAACTGGATCGTATTCGCTCCTCGACATGCAAAGAAGCCGTCTCCGGTGATTCTCTTCCTCAACTACCGTGGGAACCATGAACTGGTTCCGGACAAGGATGTCTATGTCCAGAAAGCCTGGACGCAGTTTGTTGAGAAATCCGACAACTATAGGGCATCGGCCCGCACCCGTGGTGCAATGACCGATCCTGACAAGGATACAATATTCCCCCTTGGAATGCTGATAGCCCGCGGTTATGCCGTCATGAGCGCCTGCTATTGCGAGGTGTCGCCGGATCCCGACTGGACGGAGAAAAACCCGGCGTACCGTCAGGATCCGTTTGCATATACGGGCGTGTTTGAACTTTGGGGGAAGCGTGACGAATCACGCACCGACAATCCCACAGCGATCGGAGCCTGGGCTTGGGCTCTCTCCCGCGGTCTCGACTATGCGGAGACAGATCCGCTCCTTGATGCGAAGCGCAGTGTCGTAACAGGATGTTCGCGTCTCGGCAAGGCCGCGCTTCTTGCGGCGGCGCGAGACGAGCGCTTTGCCGTGTGCGTGCCCAACCAGACCGGCGGCGGCGGTGCGCCGCTTGCCAAGCGCGACTACGGCGAGAATACTTCCACCGAGAACGTCATGTTCACGCACTGGTACTGCAAGGCGTACAGGAAGTATTCCGAAAAGCCCTGGGAGACCCTGACGTTCGACCAGCATATGCTGCTTGCCGCGGTCGCTCCGCGCGCACTCCTCGTGCAGGGGTTCGACACGAGCCGCTGGATGCATACGAAGGGCGAGTATCTCGCATGCCGCGCCGCCGCCCCGGTATGGAAGTTTCTTGGACGCGGAACCATGCCTGACGTTCCGTATCCGGACAACTACTGCACGTCGGGCATCGGAGAGTCGTTTGGCTATGTCCGCCGCAGTGAAGGACATGGCATTTCCGCGCATGATTGGATGTGGCTTTTGGATTTTGCAGACCGCGAGTTTGCAAGGAAAGAACTGGTTGACAAAAAGTGAGAAGCAAGGGTTTCAACGGGCGTGACCTTTTATCTCACCAGATCAAGCCGGACAAAAGCAACGCCTAGACCGTCAAGTGCGACCGAGACAGTATGCTGATCCTTCAAAGCGCACCCCTTCGAACCATTTAGCATGGTAATCTTTTCGAAAGCAGCTTTCACATCAACCTTTCCTTTGATTTGTCTGCGTGTCGTATTCGCGACGACAAGATATACAGCGCCATCATACCGCCAAGTCCGAACGCACATGTCATTTGCCGTACCAGTTGCGCACGAGTGCGCAAACAACCGCTGCTTTTCCGGTTAAACCAACAATGAAACAGCTCGGCACGATGCGGATTCCCGGAGGTATGGGAAGCAATGTACATCCAACAGTTGAGGCGGGCATATATGTAATTACGAACCAAATCGTTGCGGCGGTGATGAAGGTTTCCTCCGGCAAGGCTACGGTGACGCGCTTGCAGATGAACAGGCAGGGTGGCTATGGCGGCTTTGGTGATGTGGGCGACGGGTAGGACGCAACTAACC
>JAGBFY010000142.1 GCA_017936245.1 Kiritimatiellia bacterium | reverse complement strand
GTGTTATGGCATTGATACCATCAGAAATAGGAGTCGGATCAAAAGCCCCTATAACATCAAGACCCACTTGGAATTGATCTATCCAGGAAGAATCATCTTCATCAGGGCACAAGCCAATCCAATCAAGATTACAAATTGGGTTGTTTTCACAAAATGCATAGAGGTTCAATCCGCCGCCCAGTCCGATCGGGTCCTTGGAAAGCCACCTTCCTGTCTCGCTGTCGTACCAGCGCATGCGGAAGTTGACAAGCCCTGTCGCCGCCGACCATTCTCGGCCCTGGAAGCGATAGCGGAGCCTGGCGAGGGCCGGGACGGACACATTTCCGCCGACAGCATTTCCCCATGCGTCATACCGCCATTGCGCGACGATACTGTTCTGTGAATCCACATAGCCCCAGACCGTGCCTTGGATATCCGTCAGCGGATAGTAGGTAGCACCTTCGACTTTCACCGCCAGAAGCCTGTCTATGCCCGCCCCCCAAAAGTAGGAGGCGACAACATTGCCGTTGCCGTCAAGATCGGCGACACACTGCCAGTTTACGTCGTACACATGGCGCACCGTTCCGTCAAGCGTTGTCGTTGATGCACGTCTCCCAAGCGCGTCATAGACGTAGCTTTCGGCAAACACGCCGTTGGTGGAAACCGACACTAGCTGATATAGGCTGTTCCACGAGAGATCAAGTGTCGGCCTGCCTTCACGCACTATGCGAATGACATTCCCTGCTTCATCATACGAATATGCCCCGTCAGTCCAAAACGCAAGTCGGTCTCCGACACCAAGGGTGTAGTTCACGGTTCCTGACACATTCGTCATTGACATCCTGTTGCCGGCTGCATCATAGGCATAAGCCGTATCGCCATCGGACGCAAGGCGGTCAAGAGCATCATATCCATAAGTGCGCTCGAAGACATCGTTTCCGAGCGTGTGTCTGCGGGAAACGATGCGCCCGATGGCGTCATACCCGTATTCAAAACCGCCGAGTGCCGCACCTGACACGGTTCGCCATGCGATGTTCGTCACACGGTCCATGATGTCATACGCATATTCCGTGATCAGCCCATTGCCGTTTGTGACCGCAGCAAGCCTTCCGTTCCATTCACAGTAGCCAAAGCCGAACGACGCCTCCGGCGAATCGACATGCGTCCATCGGTCTGCCGCATCATGACGGTATGAGGTCGTCCCGGCGGGAGTGGTCATCGCCGCAAGGCCTCCGCCGTTTCGGTGGACGTACGCGACGACGGCACCGTTGACATCCCGCGAAGACATGAGCCATCCGGTAGCGGAATCGTATCCGTTGGACACCATGCCTGCGGAGTTTGATGCGGAGGTGCACAGTCCGTCCCCATCATGCGAGAGACGGACCGTATCGTCTGGATATGCCACCGTATTCAGGTTGCCGTCCCTGTCGTAGCCGTAGGACACCACGCTCCCGTCGAAGCGCGTCTCGGAAGAGACGATGTCACCTACGGCATACCGACGCGTCATGACCTGCCCCTCCACGTTCGTCACGGCGACCACTCGCTCATTTTCGTCGAGCATATAGGTCTCTGCGTTGCGTCCGAGCGGATCCGTTATGGCGATGGCGTTGAGCTGCATATCGTAGCTTACGCCGAAGAGCGTATTTGTAACGCCATCGATGATCCGCCCCGCATGAAGCGGCTTGCCCAGCACCCACTGATAGATGTCCTCGCGGCCCAATGCGTCGACATGGCGGACCGGTCGTCTGCCGTTGCCGTCATATTCAAAACTCTCAGACGTCCCGTCCGGATGCAAAACGGAAAGCGGCATCCCTCGTGAATTGTTGACAGACGACATCGTCTTCACAGTATTGTATGGTCCCGGCGAAGAGACTGTATCTACATGACCAAGAGCGTCATAGCCAAGGGATACGGGCGGCAGACACGAAGAGACGATATTTGTCACGTATCCGGAAGCATCATATGCAAGATCAGTGCGTCCACCATCAGGGGCGATAATTGCCCTCGGACGCTCTTCATCCGTCATAAGGATATGCGTGACATTGCGCGGATCATTCGTTCCCACCCCATACACGACAACGTCCAAGCCGTTGGTCTTCCATTCATGGATTCTGCCCACCGGTGTGACAACCCTGTTCGGGATGTTGCGTCTGCCGTCCCATGCGATGGTCGTGAACCGGACTGGAGCGGCGTTGAAACCTGAACCACGGGAGACGACACGGTGACCCGGGCCGTATGACATCCGTGATTCGACAAATGCTCCGGTTTCCGCGTTGCGGAGCCGCTCATGCACCATGTCGCCTTGAGAATCATATGTTTTTGAGAGCGTCTCCTTCCCTGTCGTCCGCGACGTCTCGCGCCGCTTCGAGTCGTATTTAAGTGTCATCTTCGCCATTCCCCAGGCAGTGGGCTTGCGTTCCGTCGTGACACCAGAACCATATGTAAAGAACGTGGAGAACAGTCCGCCTGTCATCTCCGAGTGGGAACACTTGGGCGAAGGAGCATCCGTGTCGCGTATGTACTCATATGTTGTAGTGATGCCATTCGCATCCGTTTTGGAGGCAAGCACAGGACGCCTTATCGGTGTGACATGTAGATTCAGGACGGTGAAGGACTGATTGGTGACGGGTCTATCCCATCCCCCCGGCGGCACACCTGTATCTGGTTCCGGCACCTTTTTCAGGGATGGTCTGACGATGTTTACACTTTGTGAAAAGGAAACCCCTCCCGATGAGGAGGACTTGAAGCCCCCCCCGCTACTGCTGGCATTTATTACCGAAGAGCTGGATATAGACCTGCCTGTCCCTGTTGCAGAATAGAAGTTCCCTTGTCCTCCATTCTTTATGGATGCCGACGAAAAAGCGGGAGGAGTCATCGAGTATATATCCCTTGTCCCAGGGTCTGGTGCATCCGCATAGGAGTATTTCAGGAGGGTCGCCCCCATTTTATCGTACCGCACAACACTTTCAAGGACGTATGCGCTGTTATATCTGGAAACCGTCGCTTTTATGTACACTTCATCATCCGGCGTGTTCACCCGCGAAAGATGCCCATTTTCGTCGTAGATGAATTCCATCCACTTGCCGCAGGAGTGCTCCACCTTCGTCACTTTCCCTGATGGGCTGTCACGCACAACCGCAATATCAGTGCCATTCCATGTGGAGATGGAAACGAGACGTCCTGACGAATTGAATGCATACGTCAAAGCATCGGGCGAGACCAGGCTATAGCAGGAATTTGTTGCGGAACGCTTCAGTCCATATCCATCAGCATTGAATACGGAAGAGCCAGATTCCGGCAGGTCGAAGGTATGGACGGCATCGGTGGCTCCACCTTCTCCGGCGGAATACACCAGCACCTTCTCCCCGGATATCTCAAGCCTCCACTCGTATGAATGAGTCCAACCGCAGCCAAGCGAACCCGTTCTCGTCGACCAGCTGCCGTAGGAGCGACGGAACACAAGATCGATGTCTGGGCAGGATATGCGCAGGTCTTCCACCGAATCGTACACGCTGCCGTCCATGTAGCCGACTGGATCGCCGCCAGATGGAGATGCCGGTTCTGATGGCGGCGTCGGCGGTGTCACCGTGTTTGCGTTGGACTTGCTGCCGGCACCGCCAGCCGCTACCGGCAACGACAGGCACAACGATGCGAGCATCAAGAGTATCAAACGACCTTTCATTGCGCGAACTCCTTTCCCTGAAAGTATCCGTGCAGGAATTGGCATGGATGGTTCACTCCGGAGGGAACCAGGAATCTGTACCTGAAGTCCCCGTATCCATCGAAGTCTGATGGCGCTACGGTCAACCGACCGGATCCGTTCTCGAAACAGATGCCCGAAGAGGATGTCATCCTGAACTCCACCGCTTCAGGGAGATCGAACGCCGAAAGCCTGTTCTCCACAACTTTCGTTCCATCCTCAAGCCGCTGTGATTCATAATACTTGCCTTCAAGGGTGTAATACATCCAGAACGGCTTCAATGCGACACTCCCGGCCACCGATGCATCGGGATTTGCTATCTCACAGGCAAAAGCCGTCGGATGGGCGAACTGTGGCACCGAAAGCGAGCCAGTGCATTGGCGTCCCGAGACCGATGCAGAGACAAGTTCCGCACATCCATCCCAAGAGACGGACATGCATTCCAATCCCGATCCGGTGAACCGTATTGAATTCCTCTTGCCCCTCCATGCCGGATGTTCGCCGGACAGGGAGCATTCCACGACAGTGACGGTCACTACTTTCGTAGCGTCGGCGACAGTGCCTGCCACGGCATACTTCCCAGATGTGGCAAATCTATAGGGAACAGTCGGCGAAAGCCCTTTGGCTACAACCTTCCCTCCGACCGTTATCGATCCTTCACCGTTCAACGTCAGCAGCAGCGAATCCCCGGCTCTTACGATGATATCGGTTTCTTTCATTACGTCGAAACCATCCCACTCAACAGAAACATCCTCTTTCTTGAAGCCATTTTCATACGTAATCTGCACCAACGTTGCGGAATTTGTATTCAGTGCAACGTCTGTCCACCAGCCATGATTGGGCAGCGGACGGACATCAAGCGTCGCGTTGGAGAACATAACAGCAGGCGCAGTTGCGCTTCTGACTCGCAGACAGAACGGCGAGACCTTGGAACGTATGGCTACGCCACGTTCCGATCCGGTGAAGTCATATCTGCTGTCCATCCAATCAGCAACCCCGTTTGCGTCACTGTCAGGTCCCCCTATTGAGCAGACGCATACGTCGCCGAGTCCAAACTCCGCAGAGTTCGCAAAATTCTGCAGTTCAAAGCTCAATGTATGGACACCGGCTGAAATCCAGGGAAGGTTGTACACCGCATCTGCCGTCAGCTCGCTCTTTGAAGAGGGCAACCGGACCGTTCCGACCCTGCTTCCATCCACACGGCAGACGAATTCGGCATCAGTCGCCAGCCTGCTGGAAACCATTGCCCGTATCTGGTAGATTCCGGCATTTTCGATGATCAGGTCATTGTCGTAGAACACTTCTCCCGTCCTGCCGGAGAGCATGACGCTGTCTTCATTCGCATACCAGTCTCCAATCGCAGAATCGACAGACACCGCATGGATCACCATATTGGTTACGGCGGTTCCATCAAAATCGAGATTGAGCGGATCGCTGAAAAACCCTTTGCACTCTTCGGCGTCACGAACTCCGTCATTGTCTGTGTCTGCAAGATGTGGATCTGTGGCATAGAACATCTCTTCGATATTGGTGAGACCGTCACCATCGGAATCTTTACTTGCATCTGCGACAAATGGATCCGTACCATTATCCACTTCCCAGCCGTCAGGGATTCCGTCTCCGTCGACATCCGGGTTGCGAGGATCTGTGCCAAGTTCAAACTCCTCAAGACAAGTCAACCCGTCTCCGTCAGGGTCGAGCGCGGCATCCGCAGGGTCGAGAGGGTTCAACCCATTCTCGGCCTCCCATGAGTCGGACATACCATCACCATCAGTGTCGGCAAGGGCAGGATCTGTACCGGAGGCGAACTCTTCTAAATCAGAAAGGCCATCCCCGTCAAGGTCGTCCGTCCCGTCACCGGAAAGGCCACCAAGATTCCTGAACTCCCATTCGTCCGGAAGAGCGTCGCCATCGGAAGAAAGCCCATGCGGACGCGCAAACCCGACGTATATGTCATCCAGATAACCGCCTCCGCCAACGGCGGACATGGAGTGTATCGCCCCGGAACCGCCTCTCATGGCAAGACCGGACGACACCAGGAGTCCATCAAGATAGAAGTCCCAGACGCGGTTCGGAAAGTCAAGCCGACACGAACAGCGCGTCCACCGATCCTCATTCTCCACGCGGACTGCGGCATTGGTGACAACCCGGCTGCCATCAGAAAGAATCGGATGGCCTTGGTTGTCAAATGCGTACGCCGCAATGGCTTCTCCGTCAAAAACACCTGAGTCAAAGCCACGCGTCCCGATCTGCCACAAATCCATCCAAACCACCTCGGCATGGCTGCGGGCGGAATGCGATACGTGCACAAGATCGCCATCGCTGGCGTTTCCGCCTTTTATCTCCAACGAGGCGCTGCCGGTGCGAAAGCGATTAGTCTGAACAGTTGCCGCACCAGAACGAGAGGCCGTCCAGCCGTTCTGCCCCATTATGTCGCCGGTTTCAACTTCGGGGGACTCGAACGTCTCGCGGAACGCCGAACGGGGAAAATCGTTTGTGCCGAAAGGATTGAGGCCGTTCGCCGCCTCCCACCAATCGGGAAGACCGTCGCCGTCCGTATCTCCGTTGGGGGCGAGAGGATCCGTACCTGTGCGAAACTCTTCAAGATCGCTCATGCCGTCGCCATCCGCGTCTCCAGAACCGTCGCGCGAAAGATCGCCGAAACGCTCCATCTCCCATTCGTCGGGCAAGCAATCCCCGTCGGAAGAAAGTCCCTCAGGACGGCTTGTTGAAACGACAATATCATCGACCGCACCGCTTCCTTGCATCTCTATTGCGGAAATGGATGGGACTGTGCGCCGAAAGGCCAATCCCTCTCCAACAATCACGCCATCAACATACAGATCCCATGTCTGCGACGAATAGTCCTGCATGGCGGTACATCGCGTCCATTTCCGCCAGCCGTTGACCGCATATGCGCGATTGGTGACCAGTGAAGCCCCATCCGCCATGATTGGATGGCCTGAGCCGTCCAACGTAAAGAAAACAACGGCTTTATCAGAAATATTCTCCGGATCATCAAATCCACCCTCAACATATATGCGCATATCCACCCACACGATCCTGGCGGATGAAGTGACCGAATGCGATACGACGGCACCTTGCAGTTCCACTGCATTACGCCCTTCATAGACGATCTCGCCCTGGACTGTGGCATTTTCCGCAGAAACGGATGCGTTCCAGCCGTTCTGTCCAGAGACGATGCCTTGCTCTACGGCGGGCGGCTCAAACGGTTCCGCAAACAGCGTTTTGGGTGCTGACACTTCAGCAACGAGCGGATTGCAGCCCCAGGCAAGCTCCTGCGTATCGCAGATTCCGTCTCCGTCGGTATCGGCAAGATGGGGTGACGTGCCATAGATGAGCAGTTCCATCTCATCAGGGATGCCATCGCCGTCGGAATCCCGCGTTGCGTCAGAGGCGAGATATATGCGCCCGCCGGACGAAGGCAGCGTTGAATCGCGCCAACTGAACGACATGGGGCATCCCGGATAGCGTCCCATGTGCCGCCAAAGGGTCGATTCTGATGCGTTGGTGGAGAAATCCGAGAGGTAGAGATCCGTGGTCAGTCCTCTTGAGAATACGGACAGTTCCGCGAAAGCGCCGAATGGATCGACTGACATGGATCTTATGCGCGGCGCACCCGTATACACAGCAAGGTCTGGCGCCCGACCATAGAGGAAAAAAGAAAACGGCTCGTTTGTTCCGCAAAGCGACGGCGCAAAAACCACCGTATCGCCCTGTGAGGCGGTCATCGGGGTGGGTTCGCCCGTTGCCGGATCGAGCCATCCGGCAGACTGGGAATATACGGCGTTCGTATATGTCAATGAATTCGAAGACAGTACATACAGCCTGTCGGGATCAACTCCACCTCCGCCAACGAACGGTCCTGACAAAAATGCGTCCGGCTTAGCGTTGCCATACAGTGCAAAAGGCATCTCAACTACAGCATTCCCGTTCGTTTCAACATGGACACACAGCAACCCAGCCGCATCATCGGCAAAGGCGCCAAACAATGCAGACATGAGAACACATAAAGTCAAAAATACAGAAAACATCTTTATTGTTTTTTTTTACATTTATTACCCGTAGCATTCAAGTATATCATACAAAGCGTTGCCTTGATGTCAAAGGGGGGTATAATTTAGCTTTACAGCAAACCAAAGGATACACAAATGAAGATCAAGGCAACACGGGGAATACCCCTTATGCTTCGCGTGATTGTGCGGCGAGACGGAAGATGTTCGCAACATCCTCGTCGTTGAGCTGGACGAGTCCGCCGAGCGTATTGCCGTTCAACCCGAGCTTTGCGACAAGCGCAGGTATATCCTCTTCCTTGGCTCCAAGTTCCGCAAATGTCAGAGGCATATTGAGCGACTTGAGCCATTCGCGAGAGCGGCGGATGCCCTCCTTCGCCATGGCCGTCATGTCACCGTCCGCAACACCGAACACCTTGGAGGCAAAACGCGCAAAACGCGGGATGTCCGCATTCATCACTTATTCCATCCATGCCGGCATTACGACCGCAAGACCTGCGCCATGGGCGCAGTCGTAGAGAGCCGAAAGCTCGTGCTCTATCCCGTGGCTCGCCCAGTCCTGAATGCGCCCCGCGCCGCAGATGTTCGTATGCGCAACAGTTCCTGCCCACATGAGGTTCGCACGCGCTTCATAGTTCTGCGGCTCCGCAAGCGCCTTGACGCTCTGCTCCACGATATTGCGCATGATACCCTCGCACAGTTCATCGGATATCTCCACGTTTTTGGATGGCGTGAAGTAGCGTTCCACCACGTGCGCAAACATATCTACCGCGCCGCACGCCGTCTGATACGGAGGCAGCGTATAGGTGAACTCCGGATTCAGCACCGAAAACACCGGACGCAGCGCATCGCCCGTTGCAGCGCGCTTGAGCATATCGGGTTCAAGCGTGATGACGCTGTTGCCGGATCCTTCGCTTCCGGCGGCAGCAAGCGTAAGGACCGTCCCGACCGGCAACGCGGCAGGAACAGGGACCATCGCCTTTACATCCTTTCCGAAATAGAAATCAGCAAAATCCCCGTCGTAGAGAACGCCGAACGCAATCGCCTTCGCCGAATCAATCACGCTGCCGCCACCAACGGCAAGAACAAAATCGACTTTCTCGCGGCGGCAAAGCTCTATGCCTTCGCGGACGAGTCCGCTCCTTGGGTTCGGCATCACTCCGCCAAGCTCGACAAATTCGACACCCGCAGCCTTAAGCGAAGCGACAACCTTGCCGTAAATGCCGTTCGTCTTGATGCTTCCGCCTCCAAAATGCAGAAGAGCCTTTGTGCCGCCGCACTTTTTCACGAGCGCGCCGACCTTGTTTTCGGCGCCACGACCAAACACAAAACGGGTAGGTGAATAAAACTCAAAATTTTCCATAATCTACATCCTTTGCTTTCTTTCAATGCAATGAGATGGATTATAGCATAAATCGTCCGCCCGTTGAGGTATGCAGAACCTATTTTCCAAGCAGTCGCACAGGCCCCATCAAACCGCTTTCGTGATTCTCTCGATCCCATGCGCGCTGTTTTGGATCATAGGTTGGATGCGGTGGATATTTTGCCGCAACCTTCGCCCGCTTCACAGAATCCGAAACCGCATTTGCAAGCATATTGGCAACAGTCACTTCAAGCACATTCTCACCGGATTGCGTTTCAATCTCCCATACGAACGGTCCGAAGAACTTGGCCGGGAGTTCCTTGCCGTTAAGCTTCACAGAACATGTCCAACCGACCTTTCCGAGATCAAGCATTACCTTTTCAGCCTTAACAGAGTGGAACTTGCATGTATAGAGAGCCTTTCCGCTGAAATGCTCACCAAAGAGAGTACGCCAGTCACCAAGCGATGTCGGCACGGCGGCGTCATTCCTCTTCGTTATCACAAAATCATCCTCGCCAAGCGAATGGGATACGATCGGACGAACCGTCCAGCCTTT
>JAGBFY010000141.1 GCA_017936245.1 Kiritimatiellia bacterium | reverse complement strand
GTCGTGATAGACGAGCTCGAACAGCGGAATACGGTATTTCTCATTTAGTGCGTAACGCTCCATGCGTTCAAGTTCCTTCGCCGAAAGCTGCTTAGGTACGCTTCCATCGTCCCGGAACATCTCCGTGCGTCTGTACCCGGCCCGTCCGTGCGGCATCCGCGCGCAACGCGGGGACATCATTCCCTCGAAATAGTCGCAGTACGGAATGAGCGCATCCTTTCCCTGTTCGGCGCCGACGACGAGCGAAAACCTGTCGCACAGCATCTTCAGGAGAGATAACTTTGCGTGCCGGCTTTCACGCCTCGTCATCGGGTGCGCCGGATTCCAGCACTCCTCCCATCCGACTGCGGCGACGACATCGATGAACCGCGAGGTGAACGGACGAGTCGCCAGTTCCGCGGACACATTGCGCTCCAGTCGCGCCACGGCAGGGATGTCGCACTGTGCCGCGCATTTGCGCGTCTTGCCGTCCTTGCATACGACACCCCACGCCCTGCGCCACGAGTTCGAGTCCGAAGAGTCCCACATGATGTCGTGAGGCCATGCGGAAGTGTTGCGGCATATGTCGCACTTGGGCGGATTCTGCCATCCAAGGGCATCCAGAAGCTCCGGATAGTACACGTCTCTGCATACGTCGTAACGTCCTACGAGAACGTCCGGCATCGCCGCGATCTTTCCGACATCCGACCTGGGCACGCTATAATTCCAGAGCAACCTCCCTATTCCGGCTTCACGCAGTTCCTTCGCGACCTGCGCATGCGGGGGATCTCCTTCTCCGGGGAAATACCAGACGTTCGCCGCTCCCGGCAGCCGTTCCACCATCGGACGCTCCTTCGCCTTTTCGGAGAATGTCTTCACCAATCCCAGCTTCTTCGCATAGGCTCTGTACTTCTTTGCCATCGCAACGTAACCGCCTTTGTCATAGAACACGAAACGCACCTTGCTGAGATATCCAGCCCGGCGCATTTCAGGCATCCATAGCGGAGCCATCGCACGCAGACGACCTCCATCGGGAATGCATCTTATGCATGCGTCGTCCGGCGTATCCATGATCGCCATCCAACCGCATTCGTCCTCCCGGTCCACTACGCCGAAGAACGGCATGGAAATGTCGCCGTGCCACACCCGCAGGTCGCCTCTTACGACGGCGTTGCTCTCGGCAAACGGAATCCGGAATCCTTCACTCAGCGGAATTACCGCGGCGTCGTCCGGCAAAGGCCGCAAGGGAGCCGGGAAAACAATCCCCTTGGACGGGATTTCCCTGAAATCCGCCTCTACCGAAAGTTCCGCACCGTCCAAGCGGAATTCAGCCGTGCCCGCCAGCCTGCCGCCGGCAGACATGAGATCCGCCACGACGCTTCCCTTGACGACGGAACCGAACGCAAGCGAAAGCCCGTATCCAGACGATTCCGGTCCAAGGCTCTTCCATTCGCGTCCCGAGCGCCTATCAGTCACTGAGAACCTTCCGCCAGCCGGATCCACCACGACCTCAAGCGCGTCCGACACGAGCGTCACCGGTCCGGAGGCCATGGCGCACGCGGAAAGCACGAGCGCCGCCGCACATACGGACAGTCTGTGGCACGCTGCGGACATCACCGGAACACCACCGCCAATCCCACAGGCGACTTGCGGATGAATTGCGACACGTCCAGAATTCCGCGCGTGAACCGCAGCGCATCAAATTTTCCGGTCATGTTCGGCTGGTCGAAGGTCCCTTCACCAAGTATCAGCCTGTGACCCGCGACACGGCGCGGAATTGTGCGGTTCGCCTCAAAAGACCCGCAATCGGCATAGTCCCGGAACAATGTTATTCTTGTCCTTGTTTCGTTCTCGACCGACTCGAACAGGAATGCATAGTGATGCCACCTGCCGTCCACGACTTTGCCGTTGCCGGGCATTGTCCAGCAGAGATTGTAGCCGTTTATGGACATTTCTATGGCGTTGTCACGGTCTTTTCTCCTGTAGGCGTACCAGTCGAAACCGGAACCGTCAATCGCAACGAGACGCATGATCGGAACATGCTGCGCCAGATCCGTAGAACCGGCGGGTACGGAGCCGTTGCCGTCAGTTATTCCGTCAAATTTGGCAAGGAACTCGATTGTGCATGAGGAGGATTCGAAAAGCGGACTCGGAGGGAACACGACACGGCTTGCGTCCAGCGAGACGGACCATTCATTGGCCGTCCGTTCGGTGCTTCCCTCGCCGCCGAGGAGAAGCGGTCCGCGCGAATCCATCACGAACGACGGCTCGTTGCCGCCGTTGCGGGCCTCTCCATAGCCGGTCACGGACAAATCCGCGTCCGCCGCGCACGCAAAGCTGTAGTTCTGCTCGAACGACG